>CACZSG010000225.1 GCA_902783665.1 uncultured Lachnospiraceae bacterium
CTCCCGGTGGGTCGTCAGCAGAACCGTGCGGCCCCTGGTCCGTTCTTTCAGGAAACGGATGGCACAGCCTCTGGCCTCTTCGTCCAGTCCCGTAAAGGGTTCGTCCAGCAGGTACAGGTCAGCCGGATAAAGCAGGGCACGTACCAGGGAAACTCTTCTGCGCATCCCACCGGAGTATTCCCGTACTGGCTGCGAATCCGTGCCTGAAAGGCCGACGGCCGAGAGGGCTTTTTCTATGTCCGCGGCAGAGGCCCCGGGCAAAACAAAACGAATGTTGTCAGCCGCGCTCAGGTGGTCCAGCAGACGGTCCTCCTGAAACTGCATGCTGACCGTGCATTCAGAGAGGCCCTCCATCTTCCCGCCGTATTCCCTGTCAAGGCCCGCGATGATGCGCAGCAGTGTCGTCTTTCCTCCTCCGGAAGGCGCCATCAGGCAGTAAATGTTTCCGGCTTTCAGGGCCGCAGAATAACCGCGCAGAATCTGTTTCTCTCCGAAATGCTTTGTAATTTTATCCAGAATGATCTCTCCGGGTATGTTCCTGTTCATCATTTCATCACCTGCATCCTTCTGTACAGAAGCCGAAGCAGCGCTTGCAGACCTTTTTCCGTCAGCACGGAAAGCAGCACCACGGCCGCCGTCCACGCGAACAGCGCCGGTGTATCCAGATACACCTTGGCCTGCTGCAGCCTGCCGCCTATCGACCCGGCTGTCATCCCCAGCACTTCCGCGGCTGTACCCGATTTCCAGGCCAGTGAAATAGACAGCACACAGGCGTTCTCAAAGGCGGGCCATATCTGCGGCAGTATCATATAGCGCAGTTTTCTTCCCGCGGGGACATGAAACACCTGTGCCATCTCCTCCAGGTCCTTCCGCCTCTGGGAGAGAGCCTGAGCCAGCGTCATATAAAGGACCGGCAGGCACATCAGAAACGAGATGAAGATGGAAAGATATCTGGATGACAGCATCAGCAATGCCAGAATAATGAAGGACACGACAGGAACTGTCCTTGAAAGACGCATCACCGGCTGCAGAAAGTCATCCAGCAGAGGGAACGCTGCCGAAGCGGCGGCCAGCACGCTGCCGGACAAAAGAGCAAGCAGGAAACCGCACAGGATATGCCCCAGCGAGCTTGCGGCCGCACGCCAGAATTCGGGCGTGGGCAGCAGCCGAAAAAAACACAGGGCTGTTTCCAGCGGTGATGCCAGAAACAGCCTGTAGCCTGTACGCATGGAAAGCACCTGCCATAAAACGATCCATAATATAACTGCCAGTGCTTTTCGTATACGTTTATTCACTGTAATAGAAATCCTCTCCCGGCAGAGCGCCGCCGACAGCTTTCGGGTTCTGCTCAAACAGAACGTTCAGATATCCGGACAGTTTGTCCTGCATCTCCTGACCTTCGATCAGGGTGATGTTGCAGAACGGAAGCGCCTTTACGGCCACCTGCTCCGGAACAATGTCAAAGGAACCGATCAGTGCTGCCGCGCCTTCCACATCTGTCTGTGCGAATTCAACGGAAGCTCTGTAATCTTCCAGGAACTGTGCGACCAGATCCGGATGCTCCTCGGCAAATTCCTTGCGGACGATGGTCACGCCGGTCAGAAGGCCCGACGGTTTTTCCGCATCGGCCTGAAGCTTGTCCCACTCCTCCGTCAGATCCAGGGAAACGTGAACCTTCTCGTCCTTCATCTGGGCGGTGGTCACAAAAGGCTGCGGAAGCAGGGCAATGCCTTCCTCATCTTCCAGCAGGGCAGCCAGGCATTCCGCATGCTCGCTCTTCCATTCAATGGTGACATCCTGCTCCGGGTCGATGCCGTTGCCGCTCAGGATATAGTTCAGGGAATATTCAGGCGTAGCACCCTTACCGCTTGCGTAAATGGTGCGGCCTTTCAGGTCCTCCACGGAAGCGACCTCCGCGCCGTGGTCCACAATGTACAGCACGCCAAGGGTATTGATGCCAAGCACCTGCACCTTGCCTTCAGTATTATTGTAAAGAACACTGGCCAGGTTGGCGGGTACTGCCGCAATATCGGTCTTTCCCTGGGCGATCATGGGGGCTACCTCATCCACCGCCGCAAGCACGGAAAAGTCGTATGCACCGCTCTCCTGCGCCTGGTCCATCATCTGCACCATGCCCATGGCTGTCGGGCCCTTCAGAGCCGTGACACGTACCACGTCCGCATTTTCTTCCGCCATAGCAGTTCCGCATGCAAGAATGCCTGCCAGGAATGCCGCTGCCAGTGTTGCTGTGATTGTCTTAGCTTTCATTGTTTCATCCTCCTGCTGCAATGTATTGGCATCCGGAACGGATACCAAAGGAACTATAGCAAAAAATACCTGAAAATGCAATGTATGATGATGTCACAGACAAATGTATACATACGGAAATCAAAAAGACGGGAAGCTTCTGCTTCCCGTCTGATCTTGTTACCGGCGGCCGCCGGCCTGTTTTTTCTTTCCCTGTCCCGCTGTTTCCTGAGCCTGCTTTTTCTGCATGCCGGCCACTTTCGCGCGGAGCCTGTCCATAATGCCCTTTTTCTTCTGCGGAACAACCTCGTTGCCTCCGCGGAGTCCCTTGACATCCGTGATATAGATGCCGCTGACGACAGCCTTTACTTCCTTTTTCACCGGAATGCTGTCGAAGATGGCGTTGTCTGCCATCAGGATCATGACGCGGGGTCCGACCTTGGCTTTTACGATGGGTACCTTGCTGCCGCGAAGATAACGGGGCGTCTGGTCGATCACCATCTGAGGAAGCCCGGATTCTTTCAGCTTCATCCGTTTCTTGTCTATGATCAGCATGTTCACTGTCTGCTTCATAGCTTCCATCTGTTCCTGCGCAACAGCCTGCTTTTTCTGCATTCTGCGGCCGACAAAATAGAGCACGCCCAGCACAACGGCCAGGATGACCAGTATCACAATCAATACATTCAAAAAGGTCTGCATAACTTCCTCCAATGCTCAGCTGCCCGGCGGGGCCTTTTATTTCCGGCCCTAAGTCCGTTGTCCGATTCATGGGCCAAAAAATATATTAACATCATTCCGGCATTTCCGCAAGGGGGTCTGACCCCACAATCAGTAAAAGCCTTGCGTCAGATACATGATGCCCCTGCATGAAAAGTCTGTAATGAAGGATCTGCGTCATCCTGAAAGGCTCCTCCTGCAGATCTGTTTCGTATCTGGATACTTCAGTCTCCATTTCCATCGTCCCATAGGGCGTGGCATACAGGGACTTCTTCCTTTCCAGCGGGTGAAACACCAGATCGGAGGTGTGTTTTCCCGACCGGTGAATCTGCATCTGTTCCAGGGAGATGCGGATCAGGACCCGCTCTCCGTTCTCTTCATACAGAATGCAGTGGAAATCTCCCAGTCTTCTGTAAGTTCCCGTACAGGAGGTAACGGTCTCCTCTTCCTGTCCGGTATCGGGCTGGCGGTGTACGCCTGTGATCCGGATCTTTACCGGGATGCTGCCCTCATTTTTGTACTGTTCTCTGTTTTCCAATACTGTTATCCTTTTTTCTTTTTCAGACACTTCTCATGCGGTCTTCTGCTCAGAACAGGATCGGCTCTCCGTCCAGGAAAGCAAAACAGACTTCTTCCTGCTGCAGGAATTCCGCTTTTCCCTGTGTGGCTTCGGTGAGTTCTTCCCTTATTTTGATAATCTCATTTTCGGGAATCAGTGTCTCCAGCGTCACAACGTCCGTATATTCGGAGGCTGTGATGGTGTGTCCGTTTTTCCCAAGTATATACTGGATCTTTCCAATGCCGTTGTAATCGGTCCGGATCTTCAGCAGCGCGCCGGTCTTTTTGGTAATGATGGTACTGTTCTTCAGGCCTTCCTGCACGGAACGGGAATAAGCTCTCACAAGGCCGCCGGTCCCCAGCAATGTTCCGCCGAAATACCTTGTCACCACGACCACGGTATTGTGGATATCCTCCCCCAGCAGAACATCCAGCATGGGCCTGCCGGCCGTTCCCTGGGGCTCCCCGTCGTCGCTGCACCGCTGCAGCTGCTGGTTTTCTCCTATTACATAGGCAAAGCAGTTATGGGAAGCATTCCAGTATTTCTTTTTCATGGCGGCGATGAATTCAAGGGCCTCTTCTTCTGCCGTCACCGGCCTGACGGTCGCGATGAACCGGGATTTTTTCTCCACCAGTTCCCCTTCGCCGCCTTCGTATACCATCCTGGTCTCTTTCATGATACTTTCACTCCAAAAATCTTCTGTAGGCTTTTCTCTCCACGAGGAAAAATAATAAAACCCACTCTTTGAAATACTCTTAATTATGATACTCTGCAGTACTGCTGCGTACCACAAGTTGTGGGGCATATTTTATAGTCTGGATCTTCTTTTCTTTATAATCAGATAGAAGTTCAAGCATCAGCCTTACTACTCCTTCACTCAATTCCTTTATGGGCTGAACCACCGTAGTAAGTGGAACTGCCATTAATTGAGAAAAAGGCAAATCATCACATCCTACCAGTGAAAAATCTTTCGGAATAACAAAACCATGCTGAACTGCCTGCTGATATACGCCATATGCTATCAAGTCATTGTGAGCAAAAATAGCGGTAACATTTTTTTGCAGCAAAGTTTCAAGTTTGGAATAATCAGAAAGAATACGAAAATCCGCCTCCTGTATAAATTCAGGATTAAAACTTATTCCAGCTTCCTGTAACGCGCGAATATAACCAAAAAAACGTTCTTTGGAAGATTGCAGTGACATTGGGCCAGTAATACATCCAA
The DNA here is from genome assembly GCA_902783665.1 of uncultured Lachnospiraceae bacterium. Classification (GTDB taxonomy): domain Bacteria; phylum Bacillota; class Clostridia; order Lachnospirales; family Lachnospiraceae; genus Choladousia. The sequence goes on from CACZSG010000225.1 coordinate 4,746, forward strand.
TTCTGCGATGGCCCAACTCGATCAGATGTTTTGTTGCAATATAGCCTCCAAGTTCATGGTCAGGACAAATGCTATGAGCTGCAACACCTGGTGATGTACGATCAAGAAAAATCAACGGGCGCGAAGCCTTCAGCATGATTTGCTGACATTTGGCAGCGGAAGAACCTGTTGCAGTAGCAAGAATGATCCCATCTACGCCACGGTCCAGAAGGGAATTGACATACGATAACTCTTTCTCTGGATAATCATTAGTATTACAAAGGAAAAGATTGTAATCAGCTTCTTGAAGTTGTATTTGGATCTGTTTTGCTATTGTTGCAAAATAAGCATTTGTAATGTCTGGTAGTATAAGTCCAATTGTCAGAGTTCTGTTTGTAATCAATCCTTTTGCAAGTACATTAGGGCGATAATGCAGTTCTTCAGCAGCTTTGAAGACTTTTTCGCATGTATCATTAGATAACCGGTGCGGCTTATTATTTAATATTAAAGAAACGGAGGCAATGGAAACCCCTGTATACGCAGCAATATCCTTCAATGTAGTCCTCAAGGAATCACCTCCTATCATTTATGATAAAACGTTAATTCAATCATAATGCATGAAAACATTTGTGTCAAATTGTATAATTACAAATCAATTCATTAAATAAACTGTTTTTTTGATATATTTATTATCTTATTCGTCAAGTATAAACCGAAAGTATATTTTAGTCTGATATTTCAGAACCCAGTTTGAAAGATGCATTAATGCCTGATTTATTATGATTTTTGCACAATACTTACGTACTAATATTGTAAATATACAATAATTGACACAAATTATCCCAAATGTTATATTAATAATCAAGATGATAAAACGTTTTATCAATTCATTAGTAGAGGCGATTCTAATATGAGAAACGAAGGAATTATTAATCCGGATCTATGCTCACTTATAGCAGGTCTGGGACATACGGAATCTATTGTAATTGCGGATGCTGGTTTACCAATACCACAGCATGTAAAATGTATCGACCTGTCATTATTGTATGGAACCCCGGGATTTCTGGATGTTCTGAAAGCTGTAAAAAATGAATTGTGCATTGAAAGTTATATTATTGCCAGTGAGATGGAATCAAACAATCCGATACTGTTAAGCAAGACCCGCGAGATTATGGAAGGAATTCCGGAGTCGAAGCTATCCCACTCTGCTTTTAAGCAAAAAACTGCTGATGCCAAAGCTGTTATCCGCACAGGAGAAAACACATCCTATGCAAATATTATTCTAAAAGCGGGAGTGGTATTCTGAAGTTCGGAAAAGGGAGGGAGGAATCTGCAATGCCTGATTATATGCTTGATGAAGCAACAAGAATTACGCGTATGAAAAAACCATCCAAAATGGTAGATGTCGTTCTGGATACAGATACCTTCAACGAAATCGACGATCAGTATGCGTTGGCTTATCTAATTCAGTCTGATGAAAAATTGAGGCTTCAAGCTATTTATGCAGCACCTTTTTTCAATCATCACTCTGCAAGTCCTGAAGATGGGATGGTGAAGAGTTACCAGGAGATACATAATATTCTCCATCTGATCGGGCGGGAAGAGTTTTGTAATGTAACTTATGAAGGGTCTCGTAAATATCTTTCGAATGAAACAGAACCGGTAGATTCTCCAGCAGCACGGGATCTGGTAAAACGTGCACTGGAACATGATTCAGACAATCTGTTGTATGTGATAGCTATCGGCGCAATCACGAATGTTGCCTCCGCAATCCTGATGTGTCCTGAGATCGTAGAACATATTGTTGTTGTTTGGCTGGGTGGAAATTCTCTAAAATGGCCGGATAACCATGAGTTTAACTGTTATCAGGACGTGGCAGCTGCACGGGTTGTATTTAACAGCAGAGTACCTCTTGTACAATTGCCGTGCATGGGCGTGGTATCTTCCTTTACTACAACTGGCCCGGAACTGGAATACTGGTTAAAAGGAAAGAATGCTTTCTGCGATTATATGGTGGCAAAAACAGCAGAAGAAGCAAATATATGGACAGATGCCCGTACATGGAGTCGTCCTATCTGGGATGTTACAGCAGTTGCCTGGCTTTTGGATGAATCTTTTATGAAAGAGTGCCTGGTCCCTTGCCCAATTCCGGAATACGATGATAGATGGGGCCTTGATCCTACCAGACATATGATGAAATATGTTTATTATATCAATCGGGATGAGCTTCTGGATGATCTTTTCAGGAAACTTGAAAAAATAGAGACTAAATAAGGTTGGGTATTTTTAGGAAATAAAAAACATATAAAATAAAAGGAGGAATCAAAATGAAACTCAAAAAGAGTCTTGCACTTATCGTAACAGGTGCAATGCTGATTGGCTTAGTCGGATCAATTCCGGCTTCAGCAGAAGAAAAGCCTTTTGCCGGACAAGAGATAACATTTGCAGATACAGGTGGTGGCTCCTGGGAGGAAAAGCTGGAACCAATTGTTGCTAAATTTGAAGAAGAAACAGGTGCGAAAGTAAATGTGGAACTATACGCACATGCAGATTATCTGGAAATGCTTCAGGTAAAACTGCCCGCAGAATCTGATGATTACGATGTTATCGGTGTAGATGTTCCGTTAGTAGCTTCTTACGCAACCAAAGGTTGGATTGCTCCTGTAGACGACTACTATAGTGAGGAAGAAAGAGCACTTTTTAATCCCTCCGCTTATGAGGCAGGCTGCTGGGATGGTGTTTTTTATGCACCGGCTATGAACAGTTCCTCACAGCTTCTGTGGTATAACAAGGATCTCCTTGATGAAGCCGGTATCGAAGTACCCGAAAGTGACTGCGAGCATCGTCTCACCTGGGATCAGGTAACAGATATGGCGAGGGATTGCCTGGCCGTTGTGGATCCCGATGGAAATAATGGTATAGGTGGTATCTGTTTTGAACAGGTCAGCCGTACATATCAGATGAACCAGATTCCCAACAGCCTTGGCGGCCTCAATATCGGAGAAGACGGTTACACGGCAGAGGGAGTAATCAATTCTGATGCATGGATCGAAGGCGCAACCTGGTATCAGAATCTGTTTAATGAAGGATTAGCTTTAAAGGGCTTTACAGCTGACGATGCTTCTAACTTCTTCCGTTCAGGAAAGATTATTTTCATAATCGCGGGCACCTGGACCTATAATAACCTGGTCGCTGATGGAACGTTAGACAGCTATGGATATGCTCCGTCTCCGGCATTCGCTGGGCATGAAGACGAGGTCGGAACACCGACTGGCAGCTGGCATTTCGGAATCCCTGTAAACGCTAAGAACAAAGACCTTGCAGCCGAATTCATCAAATATATGTCAATCGGAGAAGGAAATGCCATGTGGCTTGAAGCCAACGGAGATGTACCTTCAACCAAAGCAGGTGTTGAAGCATTGATGGAAAGTGAAGACGCACCTGAATATATGAAGATAGCTGCATATGAGGCCGCAAACACCGCAGTTCCTCGTGCTCTGACACCTGGCTTTACTGAGTATGATACGATTATCCAGAACACTTGGGAAGACATCAAGAATGGGGCTGATGTTAAAGAGGCGCTGGATACAGCTGCATCCAGAATTGAAAATGTCATGCAGAAACTGAAGGAAGAATAACGTATAAGCGAAGTAAAGTTCTATGTTCCAAAAACTCCCTTCCGAAGACCTTCTTCGGAAGGGGGGTTTTTGTTCTTATTCACTTATAGATTTCAAAGAAACCGAAAGAAGGGAATTTAAATATGCTGCATTTGTCCAGAAAGATGCGATTCCTTCCATATTTACTAATACTGCCCGCTCTTCTCCTATTATTTGTATTCAAATTATATCCTATTATAATTACGCTTCGGGAGAGTTTTATTGGGAAGAATGGATTGACATTAAAGAATTTTCAGCTTCTTTTTAAGGATTCCATTTTCTGGAATTCGTTAATGGTAACGCTGAAAATGAATATAGTAATCATTCCACTTCAAATCTTCATTGCTCTTATCTTTGCTCTTTTGGTTAATGCTCCAATTAGAGGAATTGGGATTTTCCGAACAATTTTCTATCTTCCTATAACAATCTCTGCGACAGTCTCATGTCTAGTATGGAATGTAATGCTGAACCCAAACAGTGGTGTCGTCAACAGTTTCCTGAATTATATCGGAATTGGGGCACAGGATTTCTTCCTGGATAAAAACCAGGCATTGTGGTGTATTGTTCTGGTGGCTTCCTGGATAGGATGCGGCTATTGGATGATGTTTATACTTGCAGGATTGAAAAATATAGACCCCGTCCTATATGAAGCTGCCATGGTTGATGGATCCGGATGGCTGCACACCACACTAACCATTACTCTGCCACTTCTGAAGAACGTCCTTTTGTTTGTTTTTGTTGCGAACACTACCTCTAATATTCTTCTTTTTGTACCAATGCAGCTGATTACGAATGGAGGACCCCAGGGAAGCACGGATGTGTTGATGTTTGAGGCATACTTATCTGCTTTTAAATATTATGATCGAAGCAGATCTTCCGCAATTGTTTTGGTACTGCTTGTACTTATCATCATCATCTGTGCGTTTCAGGCTAAAATGCTGAATGAAAAAAGTGATAGGGGGGCTGGTAAGGCATGACAAGAAGGCAGAAAAAACTAATAAAAACCATATTGCTGTATATTGTTCTGTTTATACTGGCGTTTCTTCTTCTATTTCCGCTGCTCTGGGGAATATCCGCTTCTCTCAGATCCGACAATGAATTGTTCTCTTATGTAATGCCATTTTCCTGGCATACATTAATTCCTGTCGAATGGACTTTTCAGTCCTACATTGATTTATTTGCAAAATACAATTTCCTTAAACCGGTAATGAATACACTGTTTGTAACAGCCGTTTCAATCATTATTGGCTGCTTTCTGAATTCAATTGCGGCATTTGCTTTTGCTATGTTTGATTTTCCTTTGAAAAACTTCCTGTTTGGGCTTGTACTTCTGTCATTTATGATACCATTCGAAGCAATTGCATTGCCCCTATACCAGGTTGTTGACTCCATGCACCTGGTTGATACATACCAGGGTCTGATTCTTCCCAGTCTTGCAAATGGATTGGTCATGTTCCTGTTTGTACAGTTCTTCCGCGATATACCGGCCGAGCTTCTTGATGCTGCCAGAGTAGATGGCGCTGGAGTAGGCAAAGTATTCGTAACTATTCTGATGCCTTTGTCTAAACCTATATTTATTACAGCCGGGTTGATGTTCTTTATGAACCAATGGAATTCTTATCTGTGGCCACTATTGATTGCAAGATCAAAGAATATCCGTACCATTCAGATTGCATTAGGATTTTTCAGTACCGAACATAAAACCAACTGGTCAGCATTATATGCCGGCTCTATGTTTTCTGCCATGATACCACTCTGCCTGTTTCTACCGCTGCAAAAGTATTTCGTTCAGGGAATTACCAGCAGTGGAATTAAAGGTTGACAGGATTTGTGAGCAGAGAAGGGAATACAAAAATGAAAAAAATACTTGTAGTGGGCAGTATAAACCTGGATATGGTGGTAAATGTGGATCATTGCCCAATGACAGGGGAGACCATCCTGACAGACCACTTGGACCTTATTCCAGGTGGCAAAGGTGCAAATCAAGCCTACACGGCTGGTCGGCTTGGCGGAAATGTTTCTATGCTAGGCGCAGTCGGAGACGATTCCTATGGAAATCTGCTTATCAATAACCTAATATCAGCTGATGTAAACACAACTGCAGTAATTAAGAAAGAAGGAAACTCTTCGGGGCTTGCTTTTATTCATGTAAACAAAGAAGGAGACAACAGCATCACTGTAGTATCCGGAGCTAATGCTTTGATAACAAAAGATGACATAGACGCACACAGGGAGTTGTTTGAAGAGGCGGATATTCTTTTACTTCAACTGGAAATCCCAATAAACACCGTTTGTTATGCCGCAAAAATCGCAAAAGACCTTGGTAAGACAGTCATCCTTGATCCAGCGCCTGCTCCTTCAGTATTACCTGAAGATTTATTCAAATATGCAGACATAGTGAAGCCAAACAAAACCGAACTGGGAATGCTAAGCGGTATGGAAATATCCGAGAAAACGCTATCAACTGCAGCTGCGATTATTAGGAAAAAAGGTGTTAAGCATGTACTGGTGACTTTGGGCGAAAAAGGTGTTTATCTGGATTCTGAAGTTTACGGTATTCTGCAGATCCCTGCCATAAAGGTGGACGCTGTAGATACAACTGGCGCAGGAGATGCATTCACCGGTGCGCTGGCTGTCATGCTGGCTATGGATAAAACACTGCCGGAAGCAATTGCCTTTGCAAATCGGGTTTCATCTATTGTTGTCACGCGGAAAGGGGCACAATCTTCTATTCCAGGCATAGATGAAGTGATATAAAAGACAGGTTCTGTTACAACCTCTCAAATTGGGTTTATACAACAAATTCAAATGTCAACTTCGTAATATCGATTATTATGGATTGATAGGATCGCAATAATGCGATCCCATTCTGCTTGCATAGCCGAGTTGAGGAAACGAAACAGGTCCAGCATGCTGTTCTCCTGAAACTTAGCGGGAGCAGGACCTGAAAGATCCTGCACAAGAAAATTCACAAGACTTTCACTGTTTTTTCCCCACAGATGTGCTATACTTCCTTCATTAAAACATATCGTTCCCGTTCTGTAATATATCCGCGCTTCCCCTGCGGAACCCGGATATAAGAGGAGAACATGCGAACGAGGAGAGGAAACAGCTATGAAGAAAAAAACAGCAGCACTGCTTCTCGGCGCAGCCGCAGTCCTTGCGTGCGCGCAGGCCGTTCCCGCTGAAGAGACCGAAACAGAGGTCGTTGCGGAAGCAGCTGAAGAAACTCCGGAAACAGAAGCTCAGCCCCGTCCGGACTACAAGGCCTCAGACTATGTTACCCTGGGGGATTATACCGGTCTTTCCGTAACGGTGGACACGTCTGTCAGCGAGCTTGAGATCGATGCCAGAGTGCGCACCAATCTTCAGATGGCAGGCCTTGAGAGCGAAGAGCTGACCGAAGGCACTGTTCAGTCCGGAGATGTAGCCAACATCGACTATGTAGGAAAAAAAGACGATGTCGCTTTTGAAGGCGGCACCGCTGAAGGTTTCGATCTGGAGATCGGTTCCAACACTTTTATCGAAGGATTTGAGGATGGCCTGATCGGCGTTGCCATCGGCGAAACAGTGGATCTTCCGCTTACCTTCCCGGAGAACTACCATGCTGAGGACCTGGCCGGTGCCGACGTGGTGTTCACGGTGACCGTAAACTCCGTAAAACGTCCCCAGGAGCTTACCGACGATCTGGTCAGCGAACTGACGGACGGCGCAGTCACCAGTGTGGCGGCTTACCGCAGCCAGGTGATGGATGAGCTGATCCAGGAGAAAAAGGACAATATTGACAACACGGCAAACGCCTATATCTACCAGCTGATCACCCAGAACAGCACCATCGACGGCTATCCGGAGGATGTCATCTCCTACGACGCCCAGATGATGAAGGACTACTACGAAGAATACGCTGCGGAATACGGTATGGAGTTCGCCGATTTCCTCGCTTCCTTCCTCGGCATGACCCAGGAACAGTTTGAAGCCGAAACCATCACCTATGCCCAGTCCGCCATCGCCCAGGAGCTTTACATGAACGCCATCGCGGAAGTGGAAAGCCTGGAGCTTACCGACGAAGAATATGCCGAGCGCGGCGCAGCCTTCGCCAAGGATTACGGCTACGAGACGCTGGAGGAACTTGAAGCTGCCTACGGCGCCGATGCGGTCCGCACTGCGATCCAGCAGGACAAGGTCATGGAATTCCTGCGCGAGAACAACGAGATCATCGAGCAGACCGGTGATGAAGCGGAAACAGAAACCGAATCCGAGACAGAGACCGGTGTTATTGAATAACACGCGGATGATCCGGAACAAAAACAGAATTTACTGAATAAAACTCAGGATCCGGAACAGGTACTGCTGCAGTTCCGGGTCCTTCTGATTATAGAGCTCATGTTTGGCTCCTTCAAAGCAGAAGGTCTCGATGCGGCGTACCTCTTTCGCGAACTGCTCTGCCCCGGCCGGGTCCACCAGTGTGTCGGCTCCGGCGGTCAGAAGCAGGACCGGTGATTTTATCTTGTGACAGTTCTTCGGAGCTGTCACTTTTTTTGTGCCTGCCAGCGCGCCGCCCAGCCACGAGAAGGAAGTACTGATGGTGAGAAGGGCGGGGTCCGCCTTGCGAAGTTTCAGATAATAGTCGAAACGGGCGCGGGAAAGCCCTGCGCTTCCCTCGAAATTCTCTCCGGCCAGATCTGTCGGAGCCCCCTTCATGGCCGCACCGCCTCTGCCGACCAGTTTCATGACCGCTGAAAGCGCCCGTCCTGCCGGCTCCGGGATGCCGCCGGTCTGGATCTTCAGCATCGGTGAGGAAAGAACGACCTTGTAGAACTCGTTGGGCCAGGTCTGCGCATATACGGCAGAGATCCAGCCGCCCATGGAATGTCCGTACAGGATCAGCGGCAGCCCCTGGCTACGCGGTTTTACGACCGCATTCACAAAATAATGCAGGTCCGTGACATAGTCGTCAAAGTGACGGATGTGGATCATCCAGGGTTTGTCCGTCTCCCGCAGGGAATGGCCGTGTCCGCGGTGATCCATGATGAACACCTGGTAGCCGGAAAGCAGAAAATAGAAGATCATTTCCCTGTACTTGAGCGTACTCTCCGAGAGACCGTGGCTGATGACGATGGATCCCGTGGGCGCTCCCTCGGGCCTGTATACTTCATAATGAAAGCCGGCCTCCTCGGAAGGCTGGAAAGTGCAGGTATACACCGGCGTTCCGTCAGACATCCAGCCCGGCTTGTCTTTCAGCGGCAGTTCACCTTCAATTCCGTGTTCTTTCAGAAACGGCACCACGATTTCATTCATATCCGTCTCATAATTATTTTCAGAGATCCATCTCATTTCCACACCCCCAAAACTACGCGCTTATATAGTTTCCGGCCCGGCAGGATCTGTTTCATCTTCATCCGGCCCTGCCTTCCGTTCCATCAAGCATGCCAGAGTTTCTTATGAATACCAGTACAGCGTGATGACATAGAAATCGTCATCCGTATGATAACGGTAGTTCCACCGGCTGACTCCGTTGATCTGCATCAGATACTGGGCCGCGTCATTTAACAGTTTTCCTTCGAACATTTCCGTTTCGGCCTGTTCAAAGGCTTCCCTGCTGCCGAACTTCAGGACCGCGCTCTCCTCCCCGTTCCATACGGAGTTCATCAGATAGCTGTACACCGTATCATAGGAAAACGTCTCAAAATAGCAGTTGTTCAGTTTATAGTAATTGTAATCGTCCCGGTCACAGGGCGGCAGTGCCACACGTTCATCCGGGATATGGGTCTTGTAAAGATCCCCGGCCGTGCAGCACAGATAGTTGTAGTTGATGCCGCGGGCACTGGAATCCCCGCTGGTCCCTTCCTCCTGGTTGACGAAGACAGGGTCTCCCCAGGTAACATCCACAAAGTAATAGTTCCCGTCCAGCCGTACCATGTTCCAGCCATGATCCCCGCCGTCGGCGATCTTTCCGGTCAGATAGGTGCAGAACATGCCGCAGCGGTGCAGAATATACTGAAAAGCCCTGGAGTAGCCGGCGCAGACGGATTTCCGGTTCAGGAGCACGCTCTGAATGTTCTGGGAATCGGGCCTGGCCGCGTCCCCGTACTCCGTCTGGTCTATGATGTACTCGTAGACGAATTTGATCTTCTCGTAGTCGGAGGCATAGGGATCGATGCGGTTCACGCACAGGTCCGCCGCGTCCTCCAGCTCCTCGCGAAGATCGTCCCTGATCTCTGACGGCACGATGGATTCGAATTCGTAGGAGACAATGTGGCCGGTCAGACTGGATTCGCTGACCTGGGCACTGGCGCCCAGCCAGAAGATCTCCGGATGGTCGTTGAGAACACCGTAGTAGACTTTCCAGAAATCGTCCAGATTTACCTGCGCGAACACAGGCCCCGCGTCCTCGTAACGCATGATCCGGACATACAGCTCCCTGTAAACCTCCTTCAGGTCGTCGGAAAGCTGCCCGTAATAATATTCCTCTGCCGAGGAGGCGGTCCCCTCCTGGCGCGCGATCTCTTCCCAGCCCTGTTCGCCCATGCCGCCAAGCCCATAGCGCAGCCGCTCCACCACGTGAAATTCACGCAGCGGCCGGTATATCATAATGCCGGAGACGACCAGAAGCGCAAGAAGGATCAGGTTTTTTACAACACGCAGAAATTTACGCAAACACAGATTCCCCTCTTAATCCTTGTCCCAGCGGTCGCAGAGCGCGTGGATCTCTTTCGTGAACTTCTCCACGTCCCTGTTCGCGCATCCTTCGTACTTTCTGACGATGGAGACAAGCCTCTCTCCTGCGGACACCAGTTTTCTGAACAGCATGCCTGCTTTGGTGACCGGCGCGGATTTTTCCTCTTTTCTGACAGGCACCGGCTCTCCTTCACTGATGAAAGCATCGGCTGCCAGGTCGAAAACAGTTCCTGAGTATGGCGCATACGCGTTCAGCTTCCGCTCATTTTCCAGCCGTGAGCGGAAAAGTTCGCATACGGCATCCTCGCCGTGCACCACGAAGACGCGCCTGGGCGTCTGGCCGAAGGCGCTGATCCAGTCCATCAGCCCGTTTTTGTCCGCATGTCCGCTGATGCCCGGCAGGCTGGTGATCTCGGCTTTTACCTGGATCTCGTCACTGTAGATCTTCACCTTGGACACACCATCCACCAGGGCCCGGCCCAGCGTTCCGACGGACTGATAGCCCACGAAAAGGATGGTGCATTCCGGTCTCCACAGGTTATGTTTCAGATGGTGCTTGATGCGGCCGGCATCGCACATGCCGCTGCTGGAGATGATCACCTTAGGCTCCGGATCTGTGTTGATGGCGATGGAGTCCGCGCTGGTGATGGAGGTGCGCAACCCCGGAAAACCGATCGGATTGATCCCCTTCCGGATCAGTTCCATGGCTTCCTCGTCGTAATCGCCCCACTGATCCTGGAAAATGGTCGTGGCCTCATTGGCCAGCGGGCTGTCCACAAAGACCTTGAAATCGTGCCCGGTGACCAGGTGATCTTCCTTGATCCTTCGGATAAAATACAGCATTTCCTGGGTACGGCCCACCGCAAAGGACGGAATGACCACATTTCCGCCGCGGTCCAGCGTCCGCTGGATCACCTGGGCCAGGGAAACTGCGTAGTCCACGGGAATATCATGTTCCCGGTCCCCGTAGGTGGATTCCATCACCACATAGTCGGCCTCGGAAATGTAGTGTGGCTCTTTGATGAGGGGCTGGTGCCGATTTCCGATATCGCCCGAAAAAACGATCTTCTTCTCAACTTCTCCTTCTTTGATCCATACTTCGATGGAGGCAGAGCCGAGCAGATGCCCGGCATCCTGGAAACGGACGCGGATCCCTTCCGCAATGCGCACTTCCTGGTCGTATGCGGCACGGACAAAGCACCTCAGGGTTCCCTCCGCGTCATTCATGTCATAGAGCGGCTGGACTTCCTCTCTTCCGGCCCGCACCGCCTTCCGGGTCTTCCACTGGGCTTCCTGTTCCTGAATATGGGCACTGTCGCGAAGCATGATCTCGCACAGTTTTGCCGTCCCCTCGGTGGAAAAGATCTGGCCGCGGAAGCCTTGTTTATACAGCAGCGGCAGCTTCCCGGAGTGATCCATGTGCGCGTGCGTAAGCAGCACCATGTCAACATCGGACGCCCTGACGGGCAGCTCTACATTTTCAAAAATATCCAGTCCCTGCTCCATTCCGCAGTCCACCAGAATTCTTTTACCACATGCTTCGATCAGGAAGCAGCTCCCTGTCACCTCATGTGTGGCACCGATAAATGTCAGTCTCATTTTGACGCCTCCGCCTCTGAATTCTTGCATTTCCTGTAAGAATCATATATGATAGCGTCGTGCGAAGTCAATAGAAAGGACCGAAAAATGATGAAGAGGATCATACTTACAGGCGGCGGGACCGCCGGCCATGTTACCCCGAATATTGCACTGATTCCCGGGCTGAAGGCAGCCGGTTTTGATATTCAGTACATCGGATCCTACAACGGGATCGAGAAGGATCTGATCAGAAAAGAAAACATTCCCTACCACGGGATCTCCTCCGGAAAACTGCGCAGATATTTTGATCTGCAGAACTTTACGGACCCGTTCCGCGTCCTGAAGGGATTCGGACAGTCGGAGAAGCTGCTGAAAGAGCTCCGTCCGAATATTGTCTTTTCCAAGGGCGGCTTTGTCTCCGTCCCCGTGGTGCAGGCGGCAAGAAGGCTGCATATCCCGGTGATTATCCATGAGTCCGACATGACCCCCGGCCTTGCGAACAAACTGGCCATGCCGGCCGCCACCAAGGTATGCTGTAACTTCCCGGAAACACTTTCCCATCTTCCGGAGGGGAAAGCTGTCCTGACCGGCTCTCCCATCCGCCGTGAACTGCACGAGGGCAGCCGCAGGACCGGTCTCTCCTTCTGCGGTTTCAAAGGAGACCGGCCGGTGCTTCTGATCATCGGCGGAAGCCTTGGCTCCGTTGCCGTGAATACCGCCATCCGGCGTATTCTGCCGCAGCTTCTGGAGAAGTTTTCGGTGATCCATCTGTGCGGCAAGGGAAACCTTGACACCTCTCTGGAAGGAATGGAAGGCTATGCCCAGTATGAGTATATTTCCGATGAGCTTCCCCACCTGTTCGCAGCCGCGGACCTGGTTGTCTCACGGGCAGGCGCTAACGCCATCTGTGAGCTGCTGGATCTGCGCAAGCCCATGCTGCTGATCCCGCTGACCGCTGCCGCAAGCCGCGGAGACCAGATCCTGAACGCAAAATCCTTTGCCGCCCAGGGCTTCGCGGAGGTCCTGGCCGAGGAAACGCTTACGGATGAACTTCTTTACGGCACCATCATGAAGCTGTGGGAAAACAGGGAAACTTACATACATACCATGGAACACAGCCATGTAAGCAACGCCGTCGACACCATCCTGAACCTGATCCTGGAAACGGCACTGTGATATTGTACCGTGGCTTTGTATTATGACGTTATAAACAGAAAATACGGCTGCTGAAAACCGATTCATGAAAAACCGACTCATGAAAAACCGGCGGCCGGAGTGAAGATCACTCCGGCCGCCGTTCTTCTTTCTGTCAATCACAGCTGCTGTCAAAAACACTGCACCTGTCAATCGATCACAGATACTATTTTCTTCGCAAGAGCCATGATCGTAAGGATGGGAGGATTCCCCATGGCTTCCGGCAGTACGGCGCCCTCCGCCACGCCGGGAATGTGTATCATTTCCTCGAAATACTATGGATTACTGTCAGTTAATCGACCTTCACCCTGCCCAGGATCTCTTCTTTTGCTTCATCCGAAAGATTTCCCGGAGTCCAGGTCACACCGGCACCGTCACTGTCGTATCTGGGGATCAGATGCATATGGAAATGCATAACGGTCTGTCCGGCTGCCGCGCCGTTGTTCTGAACCACATTCAGGCCATCGGCATCCAGCCCTTCCACCAGAGCCTTTCCTACCTTTTTGGCCACCAGGATAGCCTTCCGGGCCGTCTCCTCCGGCAGTTCGAACAGGTTTGCCGCATGAGTCTTCGGAAGGATCAGCGTATGTCCTTTTGAAGCAGGGCCCAGATCCAGGATCGCCCTGAATTCCGCGTCCTCATAAACCGTCGCGGACGGGATCTCGCCATTTGCAATTTTGCAGAAAATGCAGTTGTCTTCCATTTGAATTTCCTCCTGTCTTATGTGTAAATACTTTTATGTATGTGTCTCGTCACTGTCTTTCCTCATCGAAAACGACGGGAATATACCCTCCAAGATGCATTACAATGTGCCCTCAAAGAAGCATTACAGAGGAGTCCGTGTTCTGCGGCCCCGGATATCCCCGGAAAGGATCAGCAGGATGGCCGTCACCAGAAAACCGCCCAGCAGGCCGCCGATATGGGCATAATTGTCTATTCCGGTCTGTGTCAGTCCGTCAGCCACCGTCAGAACGGCCATCAGGGCCAGCCGTTTTCCGGACACGCCCCGGATCCGGCCTCTCAGCAGCAGGATGGCCAGCAGGCCGCCGATCACCGCAAAGACAGCTCCCGAAGCCCCTGCGGAGACCGCCTGGGAACCGCTTCTGACAGCCATGAAAAGGGACAGCAGGTTTCCCGCCAGCCCTCCGGCCAGGTAGATGATCAGATAGCGGACCTTTCCGCACTCCCGCTCCAGAATATCCCCAAGAAACAGCAGCAGAAGCATGTTGTAGGCCAGATGCTGCAGACCGAAGTGAAGGAACATGCTGGTGAACAGCCTGTAGTACTGGCCCTTCCCGAGAACATACGGGGGATACATGGCCCCGTGCTGCAGCAGATACTGCCCGCTCTCCGTTCTTCCTCCCAGGGACAGAAGCACGAAAACAACAAAATTCGCCGCGATGATCAGCAGATTTGCCTTCTGCCTTCCCGCGAGGAACTCCTTCAACTCCAATCCATTCACCTCTTCCTGGGGTCAGACCCCATTACAAAGTTGTTTCGAAACCATTACAGAATCGTCTTGTTCCCATTCCCTGCCCGGTGAAGCAGGGAACGTCTCCTACTGAGTATACTCTTTCAGGATAACCCACGCAAGTGAATATCCTGTACGACGCCTCCCTGTACCCCCTGTACCAAAGCACCTGTATCCTGTATGACAAAACCCCTGTTCTGCGGGCGGCATCTGTGGTAGACTGACAGTAACAGCCTGAAAGCTGGAGACGGAAGAATTCATCAATGTGAGGAGGCAGATATCATGATCAGAAAAGCCTGTGAATGCAGCGTGGAATACAAAGAACATATGCGCGGCGGTGACGGAACCGTCATGCTGACAAGCCTGATCGGCTCGGACGAAGAACTGAACAAAAAGGGAAGACTGTTTTCCAGAATCACTCTGAACCCCGGATGCGGGATCGGATACCATGTACATGAGGGTGAATCCGAGCTGTTCTACATTCTGAAAGGAACAGCGGTATATCTGGATGGAGCCGAGGACCGGGAGATCAAAGTCACGGCAGGCGATGTGACCGTCTGCCCGCCCGGAACCGGACACGGGATCTCCAACCGGACGGATGAGATGGTGGAACTGGTCGCGCTGATCCTCCACGAGTAACAGAAAGAGAAACCAAAAACGGCATGGGTCTGACACATCTGAAACAACAGATATGTCTTTCCCATGCCGCTTTTTATATGCTGCTTTTTAAATACTGCTTTATATATACCGCTTTCTATTTACCATTCAATATTATAAGTAAATAATGCCATGCGGCGGCGCTGAGATCAGTCCTTCTCCTGCTCTTTCTGAATGTCCTCGAACATCGAAAGCATCGGCCGCATCTCTTTATGATAGATGACCCTGTCCACATAGTTCTTCGTGCATTTCACCACCAGCGGCGAGAGCACCAGAACACCGATCAGGTTGGGGATCATCATAAGGCCGTTGAAGGTGTCCGAGATATCCCATGCCAGCTTCGCCTCCATCACTGCACCGGCCATAACGATCACGACGAACACGACTCTGTAATAGAAGACGGATTTCTCTCCGAAGAGATACTCACACGCCGTTGACCCGTAGTGGCTCCATCCAAGCACGGTGGAATAGGCAAACAGCAGGATGGCTACCGCGATAAAGGAGGATCCGGCTGCACCGAAGGGCCGGGAGAAAGCGTAGCTCATCAGAGAGCTTGAACCTACCGCCTCCGCTGCTTCCGTCATCATACCGGTCTCGAGGTCGATCGCCCCGGAGCTCAAAATGGTGAGCGCAGTCAGTGTACATACTATAATGGTGTCAGCAAACACTTCGAAGATGCCCCACATGCCCTGACGGACGGGCTCCTTCACATTGGAGCTGGAGTGGACCATGACAGAAGAACCAAGACCTGCTTCATTTGAGAAGACGCCTCTTTTCATACCCATCTTCATGGCCAGCGAGATTCCGGA
>CACZSG010000226.1 GCA_902783665.1 uncultured Lachnospiraceae bacterium
AAGTGAAAGTTCCTGTGAATAGCGTAGTATTGCAGGAAACTGGGAGAGAAAAATGGCTATCAATATCAGGCTGACCCCGGACAGCGAAGTGAGAACAGAAAAGATACGGGGAAATATGCCGGGGAGGAAAGGGAGATGCATTCTTGACATTCCCAATTGAAATAGTGTAATGTTCAGTGAAACAGGGCTTGATATTTTCAGAGGAGAAAAAACATGAACGAAGAAATGAAACAATTAAATCCCGAAGACCTGGAAATGGCAGCAGGCGGCTTTACCGTAAGAGATCCGGGATCTTACTACGAGCAAAAATTCGTTTTTACGCAGGAGGAGGTCGATCTGCTCAATAAAGGTATCTGCCCTAAATGCGGGAAAACTTTTGGTCGGGAAGCTATTTCTGAACATGTGAGGAATTGTTTCGCGTAAAGGTTGAATTGTTTGGAACGGAGAATTTCATGATACAGGATATATTCCCCCATCATCTCGATAACGTGTTTCATCCGGGGCGCATCCCGCAGGAGGACAGCCTTGTCATCTGCCTGTCCGGAAGAGAGATCCTGGCGAAGGAGGAAGACGGGACGGTGACGCTGCCGTCCTACGGACAGATCGTTTCTTCCAGCGCGGACAGAAGCGGTGCGGACGTGTGCACGCAGGAGAACTATGTGTTCCTGTTTTCGCTGGATCAGAAGGACTGCTTCTGGCTGAGAACGGAACAGTTCCCCGAGGTGGAGGGGTTTGCCCCGCAGAACATCCGCTCGCTGCGGGATAAGAAAACAGAGCCGAAGTACCTGTTCTTTACCATTTATACGGCCCAGCAGCTGATCGGCTGGTACAGGGACAATGTCTTCTGCGGAAGATGCGCCGCCAGGACCGTGCACAGCACCACAGAGCGTGCGCTGGTCTGCCCGTCCTGCGGAAGAGTCATCTACCCGCGCATCGTGCCCGCTGTCATTGTGGGCGTGACCGACGGGGACCGGATGGTGCTGACGAAGTATGCCGGCAGGGATGTGCCCTATTTTGCGCTGATCGCTGGGTTTACGGAGATCGGGGAGACCCTGGAGGAGACCGTGGCCCGCGAGGTGATGGAGGAAGTGGGCTTGAAGGTGAAGAATATCCGCTATTACAAGTCCCAGCCGTGGGGCATGGCGGATGATATTCTGATGGGCTTCTACTGTGATGTGGACGGGGACAGAACCATCCGTCTGGACCGCAGGGAGCTGAAGGAAGGCGCCTGGTACAGCCGCGATGAGATCGTGCTGCAGCCGGACGAGTACAGCCTTACGAATGAGATGATGATGCGGTTCAAGGACGGCCTGCCCTGCTGAACTGGTTCGGTGACGGTCCGTTCCGTATATGATTCAGGAATGGTCCGTTCTGCTGAGGCGCCGGTATTTTCCGGGGGATGTGCCGGTGAGCCGGCGGAATACGGTACTGAAATAATTGCAGTCGGAGAAGCCGCAGCGGTCGGCTACTTCGCCGACGGAGAGCTCCTGATGTTCTGTCAGGAGCTTTTTTGCGTGCTCGATCCGCAGCGTGCGGATATGTTCCGCGATGCCCATGCCGTAGTTCTGGTTCGAGATCTCGTAGAGGGTCGTTTTGCCGATCTGAAAATGGCTGCAGAGGGCGGCTGCATCCAGCTCTTCCGTGAAATGTTCGGAAATATAGTCGTCGATCCGGGTGATCAGGTCCTGCTGGCGCAGGGTGATCATGCGGTCGAAGCAGAGGTACGCCGCGACGGACTGCAGGATGTGCGAAGCGGAAAGAATGAAAGATTCTTCCGTTGCGGGGAGACTGTCCGCCAGCGTAAGAAGTTCCGCCTCGTCCAGGTGATATTTGCCGCAGGCCTTCCGGATGGCTTCCCGGCCTTCTTCCCGCGAAGGGTAGCTGTACAGGTGGCCGAACAGCATGTAGGCGGCCACAATGTTCCCCATGTATACCGGGGCCACGGCCTCGGTCAGGCCGGCATGGCACTGGTAGACGTAAGTCTGCTTCTGCCGGGCGGCCGCTTTGCAGGCTTCCCGGTCGCAGGCGTGGCAGGCAGCCGCGGCTTCCGGGTTGCTGCGGATGAAACGGCAGATGGGGGCGATCTCCTTCGGGTAGGAGGCGATCTCTTCGTACTTGTCCGTAAAGACCGTGATGCGAAGCCCGGTGATGCTGTAGAAATCCTTCAGAAGAGCCTGCAGCTTTGTCAGATCGAATGCTGAAACCATGTTTCCCTCCGCTGAGCGAACAAATTCAAAGAAGTAAGAACAGAATTCTATAGTTTTTTTCCTTAGGATAGTCTATCATGGAGACATGAAAAATGACAAGTGATCCCAAATGGGGAGAAGGAGGATATTATGCTGGTAACATTGAATGAAGTGATGCGGATCGCGGAAGAAAAGAAGATCGCGGTCGGCTCTTTTAATGCCCCGAACCTGGAGGCGCTGCAGGCGATCATGGAAGCGGCGGAGGAAGTGAACCTGCCGGTGATCCTTCAGTTCGCCCAGTGCCATGAGGACTGGATCCCGCTGTCCCTGATCGGACCGATCATGGTGGAAGCCGCGAAAAAGGCTTCCGTACCGGTCTGCGTGCATCTGGACCACGGCGAGACGCTGGAGTACCTGCAGCAGGCGCTGGACATGGGCTTCACGGGCATCATGTACGACGGATCGGTGCTTCCCTACGAGGAAAACCTGAAAAATACCTGCGCTGCCGTGCAGATGGCGGCGAAGACCGGCGCTTCCGTGGAAGCGGAGCTTGGCAGCATGGGAAGACGTGAATCCGGTGCCGGCGACGGAAGCGGCGCCGACGACGAGACCAAGATCTATACGGATCCGGACCTGGCCGCAGCCTTTGTCAAGGACACGGGGATCGACGCCCTGGCCTGCTCCTTCGGCACCACCCACGGCATCTACCTGACAGAGCCGAAGCTGGATTTTGATGTGGTCAGAAACGTGCGCGCAAAGACCGGGAACATTCCTGTGGTCATGCACGGCGGTTCCGGCGTCAGCCGCGAGGACTACCACAAAGCCATCGAGGCGGGCGTCCGGAAGATCAACTACTTTACCTACATGGACAAGGCCGGCGGAGCGGCCGCGGCAGAAGTGATCGACGGCCGCAAAGAGGGTGAGCCGCTGTTCTTCTCCACCATCTCCATGGCGGCACGGAAAGCCATGAAGGAGAATGTGCTGGCGGCCATGCGGATGTTTGCAGGGGAATGAGAAGTAACAGATGACCGGCTATGCGTATGTTTGCAGGGGAATGAGAAATAACAGATGACCGGCCATGAGGGCATTCGTGAAGGAATATAAATGACAGACGACCGGACAGAAGAAAAACGCGGCCGTCCGGAAACTCAGGAAGGATAAACAGACGGAGGACAGGAAAATGGGTAGAAAAATGACATTTGCACTTGCATTCTGCAACCGCGGCTTCATGCCGGGCGAACTGATCTACGGTGCCAGGGAAGACATGATCAAGGCAGTCACGGACGCAGGCTACGATTATATCGCCATGGACGCGGAGCTGACGCGCTACGGCGGCATCGAGACCAGAAACGAAGGCCTTCTCTACGCGAAGTGGCTGAAGGAACACGAAGGACAGTATGACGGCGTCATCTTCTCCATGCCTATTTTCGCGGATGAGAACGGTGCCATCACCGCACTGCAGGATGCGGGCGTTCCCATTCTGATGCAGGCCTATCCGGACGAGATCGGAAAGATGGATTTCGCCCACCGCCGCGACGCCTACTGCGGAAAATTCTCTGTGACGGACGTATTCACCCAGTACGGCGTGCCGTTCACGGTAATGAAGCCCCACGTGGTTCATCCGCTCACGCCGGCATTTGCCCAGAACCTTCGCGACTTTGCGGCCATCTGCAGAGTGGTGAACGGCATGAAGCGCTTCAACGTAGGCTGCTTCGGCGCCAGGACCACAGCCTTCAAGACCGTCCGTTTTGACGAGATCACCCTTCAGAAATACGGCATCAACGTGGAGTCCTTCGACATGTCCGAAGTTTTCCACAAAGTAGAAGAAAAGCAGGACGACGACGCTGCCGTTCAGGACAAGCTGGTCCGCCTGGAGAACTATACCGACTTTTCGCGGGTGCCGGAGAGAAACAAGCTGACCCTGGCGAAGATCTCCGTGGTGATCGACGAATACATTGAGGAGTATCATCTGGATGCCCTGACCCTGCGCTGCTGGAACGAGATGGAGACCTATCTTCGCGTCTGTCCCTGCGTGCTGCTGAGCGAGCTGAACGACCGCGGCATCGTGGCTTCCTGCGAGATCGACATGTGCTCCGCCCTGACGATGCGTGCCATGAGCCTGGCCAGCGAGCAGCCGTCGGCGGTTCTGGACTGGAACAACAACTACGGGGACGACGAGAACAAGGTGATCCTGTTCCACTGCGGACCGGTGGCCCAGAGCCTGATGACGGAGAAGGGTACCGTGACCGAGCACAAGATGTTTGCCAAGAACGATCCGGGTTCAGGCTGGGGCACCAACGAAGGAAGGATCAAGGCATTCCCGACCACCATCTCCAACTGTCAGACCAAGGATGGAAAGATCATCGTCTACGCCAGCGAGGCGCAGTTCACGGAGGATCCCATCGAGGAAGCCTTCTTCGGCTGCGGCGGCGTCTGCGAGATCCCGGACCTGCAGGACAAGCTGATCCGGCTGGCCAGAGGCGGGTTCAAGCACCACACCTCCGTTGGCGTGGGCCACATGAAGGAGATCCTGAAAGAGGCATTTACCACCTACCTTGGATATGACTGGGTGGATATTGACGGCTGATGAAG
>CACZSG010000227.1 GCA_902783665.1 uncultured Lachnospiraceae bacterium
AGTGTGATAATTAATCATATCAAATCGACGCATTTTGCACAATTAAAAATAAAGAAATTCTTAAATTTCGGTAAACAGATGTGTTTTATGCACAAAAGTATTGTTATATTGGTCGTTTTGACGGACTTTTGCACAAAAAACAAGCAGCTCCGATTTTCCGGAACTGCTCACATACATATACCTTTATAAACGCTTTTTAAAACAACCCGTTCCGGGACTACTGTCTGATTTCGAGAGCAGTTCCGGAACGTAAATCTCTATTTTTTCCGCAGCATCATTTCATTGAACACAATGGAAGCCACCGTCACCGCTGCCCCGATCGCCACCAGGATCCACAGATTCCTGACCGCAATGACCGGCCAGATCGCCACAAAGGTTGAAGTGAACGGTACGAAGCAGCCCTGTGCTACCCCGAAGGCCTCCCAGCTTTCGGTCTTCATATCCGGGTCCACGCACCTTGCCAGCGCAAGTCCGCTGGGCGTGGACCCGCAGCCCGCGCCGAAGAACATCAGCGCCAGCGGGAACCAGTCTTTACCGAACCAGCGGCGCATCAGGATCATGCAGACCACAGACATCAGCGCAATGATGACCGCCATATGGATCAGGATGGGTGCCAGGTAGGAGGCAAAAAAGTTCAGGTCCAGTGTTGCCGTGGCGGAGCAGATACAGATCTCCAGCGCCACGCCCCCGATGTTGTCCACCGCGGTCTTGTCCGCGTACTTGTCAAGGCCGGTCTTCTGCATGACTGTCCATACAATAATGGCGCCGACAATGCCGTACAGCAGGGAGGGGATATTTTTCGCGCCCGGGATCACCTTTGCGATCCCGCCGAAGATCTGTGCGCCGATCCACATGCTCAGAAATACGAAGCACATCTGCAGCGCAAGGCCATTGATGGAATCGGAAGCGATTCTGGCGTGTCCAAGGGACTTCTGCTCTTCTACGGGAATATAATCGTTCCTTTTCTGCTCTTTCCTGCTTCCAAGGTCCAGCGCCGGTGCCCAGCCGCGGCGCACACCGATATTCACCCAGACCATGCCGGCCACCATGGCGACCACCAGGCCCAGGGTGGCCAGGATCAGGCCGACATTCAGCATGCCTTCCACGCCCAGTTCCTCAAAAAGAGTTCCGGAGGAGGTGGCCGCGCCGTGACCGCCCCAGTAGGTAAACACAGTCATGACGCCCCACTGCTTCGGCAGCCCGGTCCATATCTTCTGAAGGCCGATTCCCGCAGTGATTCCGATCATCAGCTGTGAAAAGTAGGAGGTCAGGTTCGCCCCGATAGCACCTGCATACGATTTCATTTTTGTCTTGCTGATAGCAATTCCGAAAAGAGTCGTCGTCAGCACAATGTTGATCATGGGGGAAGCCATGCCGGACCAGTTTTCGGGGATATTGATGATCCCCAGCACCTGCGGACCCAGGACCAGTGCCACCGCGCCGCCGATCAGGCCGGACGGCAGAAAAAGGCTGCGCAGCGGTTTTATGACGTTTCTCAGCACAACGCCGATCAGCAGAAACAAAAACAGTACAACAAGTTCATTCACAGCTGTCATAAACATGCCCTGCCCTCCTCAGTATAAACAAGGAATCTGATGATTAAGCAATCTGAGAAGCAACCTTCCGAAGAAGTGCTTCGTCCGGATTTTTCCGGTTGATGGCAGATACTTCGGCGATCAGTTTCAGAAGCGATACTTTCTCTTCTTCCGCAACTTTCCGGAACATCGGAAGATAATTGGAATGGCAGCCGGCAAGGCCCAGCATCAGGTCTGTCGGATTTACGGCCACGTGATAGTTCCAGGCCTTCATGGCCGGGATCAGTTCCTCGTCCAGGTAGGCCAGCAGACCGTACAGATCTACATCCTGGAGATATCCCTGCTTTTTCAGTGTGGCTGCTGCCAGCTCTGTGGAGCAGTTTCCGGCGGATCTTGCCATTCCCAGAAGGCCGCAGTCGATCTCGTCTGCGCCTGCCGTCACCGCGGCCAGGGCATTGGCCTGGGAAAGGCCCAGGTTGCTGTGTCCGTGGAACCCTACGGGGATCCGGACTGCCTTTTTCAGGGCCGTTACATAAGCTGTGGCATCCTCCGGGAACATGGTGCCCGCGGAATCCATGATGGTGATCTTGTCGACGCCGGCCGCTTCCAGCATGGCCGCTTCTTCCGCCAGTTCTTCAGGGGTGCTTACATATGCTTTCATCAGGGAGTATCTGCAGACCAGGCCCGCTTCCTTCACTCTGCGCACAGCATCCACCGCACCTTTTCCGTCTCCCGCATTCGCGCCGACACGCAGGAAATTCAGGCCCTTTTCGGCTGCTTTCTCCACGGGAGCTTTCAGGCCGTTGGAGGCCAGCATGAACATGCCGATGCGGTTTCCCGGAAGATAAGGCTGCAGGATATCCAGATATTCATCATCGGTGCAGGCGTTTGTCGCATTGTTCAGTTCATAAGCGCCAAGGCCTTTGCAGTTTCCAAGTTCAATGTCCACGATGCCCGCATTCAGAAGCCCTTTTACGATGCTGACCGTCAGTTCCGCATTAAATCCATGTCCTACTACATTACCGCCGTCACGAAGGGTATTGTCAAAAAGATTCATCTTGATCTCCTTTTCCAATTATATCTGATTCTGTTGATTCAGAACATTATCTTTTGTAAATATGCAAAATCATCTACTGTTATTTATGTATTCTGGATTCTGTTTCTTGTTTCTTTTCCCGGCTTCTGTTCACGGTCTTACTGGCGTAATCCATCCTGCTGCCGGCAGATTCCGCTTCTTGGGCTGCTGTGATGCTTTCTTTCGTCTTTCTGCCTTTCTTTCCGCATCTCAGGCCACTCTGTGGAGCGGTTCCTCTCCTTTCAGTACGCGGAGCACTTCCTTAACGGATTCCTCGCCCATTCTCTCCAGCGCTTCTTCCGCGCAGGCTCCGATATGAGGTGTTCCGATAAAGTTGTCCAGTTCGAACAGCTTCGAGGTCACAGCTGTGGGCGGTTCCGTTACAAAAGCGTCGCAGGCAGCAGCCCGGATCTTTCCGGCCTTCAGAGCATTGTAAAGATCCTCCTCGTTGACAATGCCGCCCCGGGCCGCATTGATCAGAACAGCACCTTTTTTGAAGTGGTCGAACACTTCCCCGCTGATCAGATCCCTGGTCGCCGGTGTAAGCGGAACACTGACGTTCACCACATCGGATACCTCCACCAGTTCCTGCACCGTCTCATATTTCTCGTATCCCATTTCCGCCATCTTCTCACGGCTGACGAAAGGATCGTAGCCGACAACTTTCATGCCGAATCCGTTATGAAGGATCTTCGCGGCCATTCTGGCAATATTCCCGGTCCCGATCAGGCCCAGGGTCTTGCCCGTCAGCTCCATGCCGGTCATGGCTGCCGGCGCGATGGACGGAAATTCCCCGGCTCTTGTTTTCTCATAGGCTCTGGTCACATGTCTGGCCGCGTCAAGAGTAAGTGCTACGATCAGCTCCGCCACCGAATTGCTGTTCGCGGTAGGCGTATTGGTAACGATGATGCCGCGCTGTTTTGCGGCTTCAAGATCGATGGTGTTGACACCGACGCCGTGTTTTGCGATGATCTTCAGGTTCGGGCAGCGGTCCATCACTTCAGCGGTCACCGGAATGTTGCGAAGAATAATGGCTTCGATCTTTTCCGGATCGTCAAAATGATTCACCACTTCTGCATGCTCCTTCAGAAGACTCACCGCTTCCGGATAAATGTACTCACTTAAGTAGACAGCCATAGTGTGCTCCTTTCCAAATATATGCTGCTTTATATATCTCTGCAGCTTTATTTCTGTTTTATTTGTAGTGTGCTCGTTTAATAGTATTTGTTTATGTAGTTTTCACTACATATTCGGGTTAAATGAATGGGCCTGCCGGAGTTATGAGGCAGACCCATCCGGAAACCAAATATTGTTTTTCTGTAAAAGATACTCCCTGCAGCCTTCTGTGCCGGAGAGGCGGGGGGAAGGCTGTTTTCCGGATCGTCACATCAGGTTCACAAGAACAGTGGACAGTCCCGGGACAAAGGTGAACAGCAGCGCCGCGAAAATCTGGACTGCAATGAACGGAAGCAGCTGCTTTGACACCTGGATAAATGGCCGTTTGCTTATTCCGCAGGCCACATACAGGCAGGGCCCGAAAGGCGGAGTGGCAATGCCAAGGCTCAGCATGAACACTACGACAAGTCCGAAATGGACCGGATCGATGCCGAAATTGGCGGCAATCGGAGCCAGGATGGGGGCCATGATCACGATGATCGCCATGGCTTCCATGAACATACCGGCTACCAGCAGAATCAGGTTGACCAGAAGCAGGAAGGTGATCGGCGAATGGGCAATTCCCTCGATCCAGGTGGCCACGATCTTCGGAATGTTGAAGTAGGCGACCAGCCAGCCGAACATCTGGGCTCCTGCTACCAGGATGATCAGGTTTCCTGTTGTAACGGCAGATTTCTTGAAAATGTTCAGCAGTTCCTTAAAGGTCAGTTCCTTATAGATGAACAGGGATACGATGATTCCGTAGATAACGGCAACACCGGCGGATTCTGTCGGGGTGAAGATTCCCGCGTAGATGCCGCCAAGGATGATGATGGGCATCAGGAGCGCCCAGAAGGCGTCCTTGACTGCGGCTACCTTTTCCTTCGCGGAGGATTTTCTCTCCTCGATGGGGATGTTGTATTTCTTTGCCATGAACATGGCGACCAGGCACAGAAGCACGCAGGAAAGAATTCCGGGGATCAGGCCTGAGACCAGCAGCTTCGGGATGGGTACGCCCGTGCTGATTCCGTAGAATACGAACAGGATGCTGGGCGGGATGATGGGGCCGAGGGTTCCGCCGATGGCCTGGACAGCCGCGGAGAAATCCTCCGGATATTTTCTTTTGACCATCTCGGGATACATGATTCCGCCGATGGCAGCTGTTGTAGCGTTGGCAGATCCGGAAAGGGCCGCGAAGAAGGTGCAGGCGACGATCGACACGATGGCCAGACTTCCTCTGATGCGTCCCACGAACACGCTTGCCATATTGATCAGGCGCTTCGAGATTCCGCCGGCACTCATGATATCTCCGGCAACAATGAACGCGGGAACGGCAAGAAGGCTGAAAGAATCAGCTCCCGTAAAGATTCTCTGGCTGAGCACCGTTACTGGCATTCCCTGCAGCGTACAGATAGCGGCAAAGCAGGAAATACACAGGGACCAGGCGATCGGAACGCCGATGACCATACAGACAAGCAGAACAATTAGCAATACCGCAGGACCTGACATATCACTCGGCCTCCTTTCCTTTGATTCTGTTGACGATCCGGATGAAAAGTTCCACGGCGGTCAGGAAATAGCCGACCGGCATCACTGCGTAGATGACATAGAACGGGATGCGCATAGCAGGTGTTTTCGACCGGAATCCCATCTGGAACAGCTTGAAGCTGCTGTAAATGAATACGACGACGATGGCAAAACTCAGGATGTCCACGATGAGATGGACGACTTTTTTCGCTTTTCCCTTAAGCAGCTGGTCCAGCAGGTCGATCCGGATGGATAGATTGTCGCGGACCGTAACGGAAAGGGAAAGATAAACGAACCAGATAAACAGATATCTTGTCAGTTCTTCGGACCAGGGAAGGCTGTAGAAGAACACATACCTGGTGACGACCTGAATGAAAATGATCACGATGGTGACAAGAAGCATCAGGCCTGACAGATATTCCAGCTTAGACTGCAATCCTCTCCAGAATTTCATGATTTGGTTTCCTCCGCTTAAAGTCCGGGCCGGCACCACGCCGGCCGCAGACCGTTCTCTCTGTCTGTCCTAGTTATTTCGCGTTTCTGATCTTCTCTACCATTTCGTTGAACTCAGGATGATTCTCGTATACGGACTGAACCTTTTCCTGAAGTTCTGCCTGGTCGACCACGGCCATCTCAACACCCTTGTCGGCGATGACCTGCTTGTTCTCTTCTTCCATCTGGGTATTCAGCTCGTTGTTCAGGTCTCTGGCCTCCAGAGCAGCTTCCATGAAGATCTGCTGGTCCTCTTCGCTTAAGGAATCCCACAGGAACGGGGAGATCAGGATGAGGCCCGGGGTGTAGATATGTTTGGTTTCAGCGTAGTATTTCATGACATCGGCGACACCGTTTGCCACCAGATGAGTGTTGGTCATTTCAAGTGCATCGATAGCGCCCTGCTGGAAAGCGGTGAACGCATCGCCGAAGGACATCGGGACCGGGTCGGCGCCGAGGGCTCTCCAGGCTTCCAGATGCAGCTCGTTCTCCATAGTACGGATCTTGATGCCTTCCAGATCTGCCGCGCTGGCGACCGGTTTGCTAACAAGGCCTACATTACGGAATCCGATGTCTACAAAGGTAAGAGCCTTCAGCCCGGAGTTGTCCACATATCCTTTCAGCTCATCGCCGATCTCTCCGTAATAAACGGCATTGGCATGGTCCTGGTCGGTGATCAGGAAGGGAAGGTCGGTCACCATCAGTTCCGGTACATAGTTGCCGAGCGGTGTTGCCGCTGTATAGCAGAGGTCTACGGCACCCATCTGCACGCCTTCGATCAGGTCTCTCTCTCCGCCCAGAGCGCTGTTCGCGTAAACGTCCATGGTAAATCTGCCTTCGGTCTTCTCCTCAAGGATCTCTGCCATCTTCAGGGCTGCCTGGTTGATGGGATGGGTCTCGCCGTTTACATGGCCGAATTTCAGGACGCGGCCTTCGGCAAATGCCGTCATGCTGCCAAGTGCTGTCATAGCCACGGTTGCTGCCAGAGCTGCGATCATAGTCTTCTTTGTCATTTATTTTTCCTCCTTTTTATAAATCACCTTGTGATTGTTTACAAAAACAGCTGGTTCATATTCAAAGCGGCAGATCACTTCCTGTCCCTGGCCGTCGCCCAGGGGCCTGTTCCCCGGCACTTTCCGAAGGATCAGGCAGTGGTCCTTCAGGTCCGTGCCGATCCCCAGATACTCTGCGGGGTTTGTAATGACTGCGCGGAATACCTCGTCTCTTGGAACACCGGCGTTTTCCATTCCGGCGATCAGGTGGAGCTGATCGTAGATCCTGAACTTCTCCATGTTTTTCCACGAGTTTATGGTGATGTCTCCTCCCAGGGTGTCGAACCCGAGGCCCTGTGCGTAGGCTTTCCGGAATACCTCCCAGGAAAAATGCTTTCCGGCATGTCCCACATCCAGCAGAACACCTCTTTTGGCGGCTTCCCACACGGCGGGATGCACCGTGCCGTCCTCCTGCAGGATGGTGTTTTTAAACCCGGAATACAGATGAGTGATAATGTCGCCCTTTCTGAAGAAGGACATCAGCTCGTCCATCTGCATGTAAGTCCCGGAAATATGGACCATGATACGGGTTCCAGTTCTGTCGGCCATGTACCTCGCCTGCCGGATCATTTCGCGGTCCGTTTCCTCATCCTTGTAGGAAAGCCATCCCAGCTGGATCTTGATCCCCAGGAAGTTCTCATTTTTCTTCTCGTTGATCTTGCGGATCATATCCTCCACGTCCAGGTTTTCGGGACGGGGCGGATCTACCGGCGGGAAAACGGCAAGGCCTTCCGGAAGGATGGAGGCGAAGGATTTTACCTTCAGCGGACCGGCGTTTGACCAGAACCGGTCGGCCACGTCCCAGTTGTCTGCGCCAAAGCTTCCGGCGTCCAGTCCGCCGATCACGCCCTGCGCGAACATCTGCTCTGCCGGAACCCCGAAGGGTGTTCTTGTGGCCGGAGACCACAGGTGCAGATGAAAATCTATGATGCCCGGGGTGATCAGGTCTTCCTCTCCCAGGACCAGCTGGCTGTCCGGACCGTCTGTCTGCAGGCAGTATTCTTCATTTCTTACAAAATGATCCTTCTGCCACAGCAGGCCGCCTTTAACGACCGTATATCCCACGAAATCCCCTCCTTTTGCTGAATAAATCCGCAGATTTATGAAATGTTGTGATTGCGTTTTATTTGTTTTGTTTTGTAGTGTTTGCTTATGTTTGAATTATACTGTAGTCCTTTCTGTTTGTAAAGTATTTTTCTGTAGTAAATACTACAGATAGTCTAACAGTATATTTGTGACATTCTCCCAAATTGACTTTTATTTAACAGTCTTTTTGTCTTATTTTGTTTCTTTCTCACAATAAAAAAAGCAGGAAGTGCTCTGTCAGCACTTCCCGCATATCATCGGATTTCTTTCATTCAGGCGTTTCACATAATTACAGCCTCTGATGCTCCGTCACTTCATCTCTTTCAAGCAGCCTTTCCTTATACTCCAGACGCTCGCTGATCTGGTCCAGCAGATATTCGGACAGCAGATCCAGCGCGATGGTGGAATGGAAGAAGCTCAGGTTCGCCGACGCCACCACCAGCACTTCATCCGCGTAAATATTCAGCGGACCCGTAATATCATTTACGATCAGACAGATCTTTGCCCCTCTTTTTCTGGCCATTTTCAGATACTGCTCATCCATCCTGTAAAAGCGGGAATAGACGAACATCACCACCACATCGTTCTTTTTTATGTCCTGCATCAGATTGACGGAAGTACATTCGCTGTCCAGGATGGTATACACTCCCGGCGCCATAAAGGACAGCAGCCGGCCGAACTGCAGCGCGATCCCTTTGCAGCCGCGCAGCCCGATGACATAACGTTTTCTGGCCTTGACAACATGGTCTACGACCCTCTCGAAATCCTCGGGCCTGTTGTCGCGGAAGACGGACGCGATGTTCTGCTGCATCACCTCTATGAAATTCAGCGAATCCTCCGTACTTCCGTACTTTTCCTTGTTCTGGAACAGCCTCTCGGTCAGCGTGACCCGGTTGTTGGCATTTTCTACCAGGCTGTCGTAAATATGGCTCTTCAGGTCCGCGAATCCATCGTAGCCGATTACCCTCGAAAAACGGATGATGGAAGCGTCGCTGACCCCGATCTCATGGGCAACATCCAGCGAGGACAGGGAACCGATCCGGTCCTGGTTCTGGACAAAATACTCCGCGATCTTCTTCTGCGTCTTGGTAAGCTTCACGGACTTGATCCGCTCTGCAAGCATGTTTGCCATATTCTTACCTCCGGATTCATGAATAAGAGCCCTTCCCGTAAAAGGAAGGGCCTGTCTTACTACGGATATGTTTCATTATAGTATATCAGCGTCAGATTGTCCATAATTTGTAGTGTATGCTACAAACTTAACTGACATAGATTCTGCGGACCGATCAGTCGTGAATGCTACAGACTGATCTTGTTATCCAGCAGCCACGCGCTCCCCAGCCAGCAGGCGATGGAGCAGACCACCTGGAACAGGATGCTGATGATATTGTTCAGAAAAAATCCCGGTCCGAACTCCAGCGTGTCATACATTCCCTCCAGCACCGGCTTCCCGATGACAGGAAGATGATTGGAGATCCAGGTATAAGCCAGAAACAGCACCAGGAAGATGACAACGCTGATCACGCCCTTCCCCTTCTTGTCCTGCAGCAGTGTGGCGGAAAGCGAGATGGAGAAGAAGCAGAGGCATACGAAAAAGATGCAGGAAAGATAAAGCATTCCGACCCAGGACAGGCCTGTCAGCAGCAGCTCCCGGACGGAAGTATGGTACTGGGAAAGCACCATGTCCAGCAGTGTGGGAATGGCCTCCAGTTCAAACACTTCCTCCACCATCCCGTAATCCAGCAGCATCAGACCGAAGCCGAAGACTCCCAGGATGGTCGCGCAGACCAGCGTGGTCAGCAGCTTCGCGCCAAGAATGCGCCTGCTGGAAAGGGGCGTCATGAAGACCAGGTAGCCGCTTTTATCCTTCAGTTCCCGGCTGTATCCCATCACCTGGGCCGTCATCACGAACAGCGAGGAGGCAAACCCTACACCGAAAAGGAGGCTGAGAGAGATGCCCACCCAGGAATCCTTGTGCATGTTGACACCGGCGATCATCACGACTTCCAGCAGCGCGTAGATACCCAGAAAGAGCAGAATGGAATTCATATTTTTCCGAAGTTCATATTTAATGGTTTTCAGCATATTCTTCCGCTCCTTCCTATGCGTAGATCTCTCTGTAGATGTCCACCAGTGACTTGTCCTCCTGCTGCCGCAGCGCTTCGGCCTCACCCTGGAGCACACAGGTGCCGTTCTTCATGTAGATGGCATAATCCACGATCTTTTCCAGTTCGTCCACCAGATGGCTGGAGATGACCACCGCGGAATCTTCGGAAATGTGTCCCGTAATGGTCTCCACAACACGGTCCCTGGCAATAATATCGATGCCGTTCAGCGGCTCGTCCAGCAGGATGACGCGCGCTTTACGGGACAGCGTCGCAGAGATTTTCAGCTTTGCCATCATACCGGAGGAAAGTACACGAATCCTCTGCTTCGGGTTCAGCTCCATCATGTCCAGCAGGTGAAGAAACTGCTGCATGTCAAAGTCCTCAAAGAAATCCTGGAAATATTTTCCGAGGTCCATGCAGGTCATGTACGGAAAGTAACAGGGCTCCGTGGGCATGTAGGCGACCTGTGCCTTGTCCCGCCAGGTCTGTGGATTGCCGTCAAACAGGATCCGCCCTGTCGTAGGGCTTGTCAGTCCGGCCACCATCTTCATCCAGGTGGACTTTCCGCTGCCGTTCGGCCCCAGGAGCGCATAGATCTTTCCGGGCTTCAGTTCCAGGGAAAGGTCGTTGACGGCGGTGGTGCTGCGGTATTTCTTTACCAGGTTTTCACACTTTACCATTTTCATTCTCCTCCTGCATCAGCAGACCGTTTCTTGTTAATTATCAGACAGTTTATATTATACACCGCTTAAACGTTTTCGTCATTAAAAAAGTATTAATTTGGGACAGGGGGACGTTCGCCTTTGTCCCAAAATTGACTTTAAAATTTGTCCCAAAATTGACTTTAAAAAACAGAGGAAGAACAAAGTGTCTCCACTCTGCTCTTCTTCTGTTCTTCCTCTGCCCTTTCTTTTCCTTTCTTCTGCTTTCCTTGTTCTCCCCTATTTCTCCTCTGCCCGTCTTCTGCCTTCCTGTTCTTTTGGTGGCTTCAGAATGTGCAGACCTGATACTGGATCTGGTTTGTCTTTTTGTTTTTTATGGGCTTCATCTGCCTGTATGTCCCAAGATTCATTTCTTTCGCGCTGCCCGGGCAGATGATGATGAAATTGCTCATGCTCAGTTTGTTAACGTTGGTCACGTTCGTATATCCAACAACAGTTACATAGTGTCCTATCTTCGCCTTCACCGGGTCGTAGATGTTCAGAATGCAGGGTTTTCCTTTTTTCACCTCATCATAGGCCCGTTTCAGGGCAGCCTGCTGAGTATTGTATTTGACGGACTTCATGCTGCCTCTGCTCCACACAGCACCATTTTTGTTGTCCCAGTACTTAAGCGGGTTGCTTTTCCCGTATCCGGCCACGACTCTGGCATAGGCGATGGCATATACGGAACAGTAGCTGGATCTTTTTGGCTGTGCGCCGATGGCC
>CACZSG010000228.1 GCA_902783665.1 uncultured Lachnospiraceae bacterium
AATACCTCGTCAAAGTTCGTGGCCAGGTACACCATGTCACAGTCTCTTTCGGCCGTGCCGTAATACTCGCCCAGAAGCTCGGACATGGCGGTGGGAACCAGAGTCAGCCCGATTCCTGCCTGTGCCAGTGCCGGTACGAACTGTTCCTGCAGAATGGCGCCCATAGCATTTCCTTCCGGATAATCCAGCGTCAGAGCAAGGGGAACCAGCGTCCCATCTTCATCCTTATATCTGATCTCGTCCGCAGCTGCATCGAAGGGTTCTCCGCTTTCGTTCAGGCTCCAGCCTGCCCCTTCCAGGGCGGATACGGCCGCTGCAAGATTCTTGTCCGCATCTCCCAGATCGTAGGAAGGTACGTTGTCCAGTGTCAGGGATTTCCACTCTGCCATCTGCTCCGTATAATCATCCAGCTCTTCCTGGGAAGCGTCCGGTTCCGGCTGCGGAACAGGCGGCTGCACGTTTCCGCCGATGATGGTGTACATCCACTGGCCCATGCCGTAGAATCCGTCCACCGGAATCCCGTAGTTCTTCTCATAAGCATCTGCCACTTCCGCCTTGGGAAGACAGAAAGCTGCTGCCTGGCGCACAGCCAGTTCTTCCGCCGGGCCGTCGTCCGCACAGAAGGAAATGAAGCTGAGGCCTACCCGGGCATAGTTGCTGGCGGAAAAGTCCGAAGATCCGGATACAAGCGCCAGCCCCTGCTGAAGGGCTTCCGCATTGGACACCTTGTTCAGCAGGCCGAATGTGCCGTCCTCCAGTTTTTCGATCATGCTGCTGTTCTCGGCAAGCGTGTATTTCAGCTTTGAGATACGCGGCCGGATTCCCTGAACATCACCTTTATATAACGGATTCACTTCAAATTCAGCCGTCTCTCCGTCAAAGGCCGTCAGCACGTAGGGGCCGCTGACAACGGAGGGATGGGTGCGGTAGCCGGTCTCTTCGTCCAGGATAGTTTCCGAAAGCAGCTCTGAAGTGAACAGAAGCTCCGTCACCTCGGGGTCCGCATTGATGATCCGGATGCCGGCATCCGAACTTTCCAGTCTGCAGCCCGGCGCGATCACATGAATTGGATAGGGTACAAAGTTCAGCAGGCCGAGTTCATAGAAGTAAGGCAGGTATTCATGGCTGACCGTAATCTCAAGCTCGTCTTCCGAGAGGACCCTGACACCCGAAAGCACATCCTTCTCCCCCGCTTCGTAGGCTTTTGCTCCTACAATGTACTCGGTCCTTCCGGTCCTGGCGCCGATCTCCTTCATCTGGGGAGCCATCGACAGCAGAATGGAAAAGGCATAGTCGAAAGCCGAAATGTGTGTCCCGTCCGAATAGGCCAGGTCACTGTAAAGGGACAGTCTATAAGTGCGGTCCCCCTCTTCGTTCTCAATGACGGCGATCCCGGTGACCACAGTGGGACTGGTGGTGAACATTCCATGGCTGCTGTCCCATTCGATCAGGTCGTAGCCGTGAATGAGTTTCCGGACGTCTATATCACTGGTAGCATTTCCCCACATGTCAGTGAAGAAATCACCGTTCATATGGGTCGTGTTTCCTACGACCAGTTCATCATAATTCTTCACAGCTGCCGGTTCTTCCGCTTCCTGAAGGGACTCCGTCAAGGCCTCGGTTTCAGCTTCCGAAACAGCTTCGGATTCAATTTCCTGGACGGTGTCCGTCTGCTGTTCAGCCGCGTAAGATAACGTTGTTGCAGCCATCACGGCCACCAGGCTCATCGCAAGGATTCTGCTTTCTCTTTTTTTCATGGTCTGCATCTCCTGTTTTTCTAAAAGTCAATAGAACCTCATAACGGCAGACGCATACGAAGAGGAAGTCCTCTCTTCGTATGCTCTGCCTTTTGATCACTTGCTGGTAAAGGAAGGATTACTCGTAGCAGTCTCCTGCGTTGATTGCTACGGTTCCGACGCCCAGCGGGGTCTCATATTCCCTGATGTCGATGGTCTGGCCGCCGGTCGTTGTTCCGTCTGTAGTGACATATACAGGTGCCGGTCTGGGAACATCGTAATATACCACGTAAGTCATATTCTGACCGGAAACAGTGCCCGTCACCTTTTTCAGATTCACTGTATATCCCGCGATGTCCGGGGAAGTGATGGAATAGCTCTTTCCGGTTGCAATGTTTGCGCGGTAGGCCGGAGCTGCCGTTCTGCCGTCCATGTAGCGGTAGAGAACCGTAACCTGATATTCACGGGCTGTGTAGTAAACATTTACCACCGTGTTGGTACGGATGGTTCCGGAGACAACATTCTTATCGATGGAATAGCCCTTCAGTCCGGGAGAGACCACCTTATAGGAGTCTCCTTTATCCAGATAGGCTGTGTAATCCGTAAATGCCTTTTTGGTACCGTCCCAGTAGCGTACCGTCAGTGTATATTTCGGCTCTCCGATGATCTCTGTGGTGGTGATTACTTCTACGGAAGTCTCGGTCTTCGTCTCTACGATGGTGGGTACCCATTTGTAAGTAAGGACCGTCTCATTTCCGCTGATCTCTTCCGTTGCCAGATAGTAACCGGTGACGCCCTCATCGGTCCAGATATATTCGATGCGTTTTCCGTCGGTATACATCGGCAGATCCTTGATGGCGCCCTGCCAACCGTCCGCGGCGGTGAGCGTAAGCACATCTCCGTTGCTCAGCCGGACGTTGATGGAGGAAGGTCTGTCTCCGTTCACGTTATCGCTGTCATCCCATACCACCCTGACGGACTGCTGTGCTTTGGCAGGCACATGCTTGTACATGATGACAGTGGTCGTGCCCTCTTTCACGGTCTCTGTCTGAATGACAGATTCCGCATATCCGACCACATTCCGGTCCAGATCTTCCTGCTGCCACTCATAGGTGAAATCTCCTTCAGCCTGCAGGTCCGTGATGGTGAAGGACCATGCCGCATCAGCCTCATCCCTGGTGCCGGTATACGTATTTCCGTTCACGGTGAGTTCATATCCCTCTTCGGTCAGAGAGAGTGTCCCGATCTTCTCAACGTTTCCGGAAGCGTCTTTTCTGACCAGGTCCGCGAACACGCCGCCCGGGCGGACATCATCCCGGTTGTTGTCATCATCCCAGTCGATGGTAACGGTGGTGCTGGTAGTATTCTCCTTACCCCGGATGTCTTCCGGCGCTTCCATCTTCACGCTCTGTCCTGCTGCACCTGTGCCGTCGGCAGCGAGGACCGGAAGTTTTTCTAATTCAGACGATTTCGTTTTATCTTCCGCAGCTTTTTTGGCAGCTTCCGTTTCTTCAGCCTTTGCTTCCGTCTGCTGCTCAGCTGTCTCTGCAGAAGTTTCATTCTTTTCGGTTGAAGGCTCCTGAGGCTGCACCGCCGGATCAGCTGTTTCCGCGGCAGCAGCGCCATTCTCCGCGATTTCAGGGGTTTTTGTGTTTTCGGCGTCTACAGTATTCTCTGCATCTTCTGCAGTCTCCGCAGTATCTTTATTGTCTGTGCCTTCTGTGTTGTCAGAGATTTCAGCGTTCTCTGTACTCTCTGCCGCTCCTGCACTTCCTTCATGATCAGACTCCCCGGTCTGAACTGTGCTCTCATTATTTCCGGTCTCCTCAGTACTGATATTCCCGGTATTCTCTGAACTTCCGGTATTTCCAGTATCAACAGAAGCTGCCGTATCGGCTCCCTCTGAAGGTGTCGTGCTGGTTTCTGCTGTTTCCTTATTCTCTGAGCTTTCTGCCGGTACGGAAGTCCCGGCCGCTTCAGATTGATCTGCCGGCATAGCCGGAGACTGTTCCACAGGAGTGCTCTGACTGCCGGATGTGCCGGAAATCTCTGTAGTCTCCGATGTTCTGCTTTCCGTATTTTGCACCGGAGCAGTTTCAGCGGGAGCAGAAACTGCTGTTCCTTCGGATTTTCCGTTATCTGTAGAACCGCTGCCTGATGGTTCTTCCGTTTTTGTTTCTGCAGGTTTTGTTTCTGCAGGTTTTGTTTCTGCAGGTTTTGTTTCTTCCGTCTTCTGCGGCTGTACAGGTGTCTCCGCTTTTGGTACTTCCACGGCATTCTCCGTTTTCTCCCCGGCAGGAGCCGCCGGCTCAGTCTTCTGGCCGTTATCCGCCGGTGCCTCTACTGTAGCCGGCGCGGAAGCCTCCTCGGCGTAGATACAGGTCCCTGTTGTCATCATCCACAAAGATGCGGCTGTAAGAACTGCAATTCCTCTGGTCCATTTTTTTCTCATAGTTGCCTCCCTGTCTTACCGAAGGATCGGAAGTGACGATCTTACCTTCATGAATTCTTCATATTTCGCGGCTGCTGTCCTGTTGTATCTGGACATCACATTCGTGCCGCTTTCCTTCAGCGTCGTCCACTTGATCTTTCTGCCCCAGTGAACGGAACTGTTGTAATTTGCCTCCGCGACGACCACATGGTCACTGTTGACCTGCAGAACGAACACAGAGTGTGTATCATAATCCGTCCGCAGGATATCTCCCACCCGGATCTGGCTGAGCGAGGAGATCTGGCTCATCGGTGTCCGCACCGCCTGGTTGGTGTCGAATACTCTGTCGCTGAATTCGAAACAGAATGCCGCGCATCCGTATCCGCCCCGGTAAATGCCGCCCTTCCACTCGTAAAGCGCTGTCGTATTGTTATTGAACAGCTTCGTGGAGTTGGTGAATGTTCTCCCTTCCGGATAGGTGGCCTTCATATAATTATAGGCCGACTGGCCTCTGGCCGCGTATTCACCCATAGCGGCATAATTCATGGCAGTGCCCGAGATGGGGGCGGTACTGGTATTATTATTGATCACCGTGGTCGTACCGGGCGTTGTATTTTTAACCGTTGTCGTAGTCGTCGTCGTGGTTTTGGTCGTGGTCGTGGTCTTCGTAGTGGTACCGTCATTGTTCGGCGTGGTAGTCACTTTGGTGGAACTGCTGGTAGATGTACTTGTGGAATTTGACGCCTTGGAAGCGGGCGTGGTGCTGGTCGAGGATTTTGTGGAAGAGGAATTATTCGTACTTGTCTTCTTCGCAGCCGGCGCCGGCACCGCTTTTACCGTTACGGTACAAGTATACAGTTTCTTCGCGACCAGTGCCCGGATCGCGACCGTTCCGGGACTGACTCCAGTCACAACACCCGAACTGTTCACCGTAGCGATATTCCGGTTGGTCGTTCCCCAGACCATCCTGGTGGTCGGTCCGGTGCCGGTCATTCTGACCGTACCCGTATTGCCGACATAGAGAGAAAGCGCATTCGGCGTGATCGACGGGCTGGTGACAACAATCGTGCATGCCAGCTTTGCCTTTCCAATCTGGGCAACGATCTTCGCCTTGCCGGGGCTGACCCCGACGACAACACCTTTGTTAGTAACGGCAGCCACCTTCTTGTTGCTGGTGGCCCATTTTATTTTACCGCTGCCTCCGTAGACCTTCAGGGCCAGGGTATCTCCATCCGGCACATAAGCCGCCTTAACATTCAGATAAGGCTTCGGAACTGTCACCCTGCATCTCAGTGTTACCTTGCCGACAATGGCATAGATATAAGCTGCGCCGTAGTTATTAGCCGTGATCTTTCCTTTGTTCGTGACCGTCACGGCTTTTTTGTTGCTGGTCTTCCAGGTGATCTTCTGGCTCTTCGGAACACCGGACACTTTCAGCGTATAAGATTTTTTCAGGGCAAGTACAGCCGTGGTCCTGTTGAGCCTTGGTGCGGCACTGGCAGAAACGGAAATCCCCATCGCCAGTATCAGAAACAGGAACAGAACCGGAATCAGCTTTCTCAGTTTTTTCATCGTCGTACTCCATAGAAATTCCTAAAAGTTTACATAGTTATCCAACAATAATTGTACACATTTTCGGGCCTGCTTTCAAGAATATTTTTTCAGGGCGTATCCGGCGATTCCCGTCCCTCTCTTTAAGACCAATTCTACCAGGAGGCAGTTACACGACAGGTTACATTTAAGGAAGATTTCAGCTTTTTGGCGTTGTCATTTATACTATATACATCTGTGGGCATTTTTATCGACACCCTGCCATTACCTGCATCGCCTACATAGCAGGGAACGGAAAAGAGAATCCCGGAAAATGGAAATGGGTACATGCTGGCGCATGTACCCATTTCCACCCATGAACATTTAATCCAGAAAACTCGTTTGTCTTCTGTAGCAATACAATACCATAAAACTCCGTGGCAGGCAAATCACATTCATGCCATTATTTTTCCGTCCATATATCAGGATTTCCGGCTGTCCGGGATCCGTCCCCCGGTCACTGTCAGGAGAGCCTTCCGTAGACTGACGACAGCTCCCGGATCTCTTCCGCAAGCGAATCCGTAAAGGTTCCGGCAGGAGCCCTCCATTTCCAGTTGCATCCAAGCGTGGAAGGCTTGTTGATGCGGGCTTCATTTCCAAGGGCCAGATAGTCCTGCAGCGGGATGACGCAGAGCCGGGCCACGCTCTGCAGTGCGGTACATACCATTGCTCTGCAAAGCTGTTCATCCGTTGCCTCCGGCCGGTTCAGATAGCGCTGCACCATCTTCTTTTCCCCGGGGAGGATGGCGGTAAGCCAGCCCATCAGGGTCTCGTTGTCATGTGTGCCCGTGTAGACGACGCTGTTTACCGGATAATTGTGCGGCAGGTAATCACTGGCACTGCCCGTATCCCTGGAATCGAAGGCGAACTCCAGCACTTTCATGCCAGGAAAGCCTGTGTTTCTGACCAGTTCCCTGACAGAATCCGTCACATATCCCAGATCCTCCGCGATGACCTCCCTGCTGCCGAGCACTTCCTGCATTCTGTCGAACAGCGCAATGCCCGGGCCTTTTTCCCAATGTCCGTTCTTTGCCGTTTTCTCCCCGTAGGGAATGGAAAAGTACTCATCAAAGCCGCGGAAATGATCGATACGAAGAATGTCGTACAGCCTGAAGCAGTGATCCAGCCGGCGCATCCACCAGTCGAAGCCGGTCTGCAGGTGGTAGTCCCACCGATACAGCGGATTTCCCCACAGCTGTCCGTCTGCCGAGAAACCGTCCGGCGGGCACCCGGCCACCGCCGTCGGCAGGTTTTCGCTGTCCAGCTGGAACAGTTCGGGATGAGCCCAGGCGTCCGCGCTGTCGTAGGCCGCATAGATCGGGATATCCCCGATGATCCGGATCCCCATGCTGCCGGCATAGGCCTTCAGTTTTTTCCACTGAACGGAAAACTGGTACTGAAGATATTCCTGGAACTCGATCTCGTAATAGAGCGTCCTCTGATAATACTCCATGGAATATCCCCAGCGTTTCCGGATATCCTCCGGCCACTGATCCCAGCTGATGCCGCCCAGGTAATTTTTGACCGCCATGAAAATGGCATAGTCCCGCAGCCAGTACTCGTTTTCCCTGCAGAACTCCTGGAAACCGCTCTGTCTGCTGATATCACTTCGCTGATAGGCTTTATAGAGAAGCTGATACCTTGTCTCGTACAGTTTTCCGTAATCAATGCTGCCGCTCTCTTCCGTAATGAGGGAAGCCTCACACTCTTCCCGGGTCAGTGTTCCCTCTTCCACCAGGGCATCGGGATCTATGAAATACGGATTTCCGGCAAAGACGGAAAAAGACTGATAGGGGGAGTCCCCGTAGCTGGTAGGCCCCAGCGGCAGGATCTGCCAGCAGGTCTGGCCTGCCTTCGCCAGCCAGTCCACAAAACGGTACGCTTCTTTGGAAAAGCATCCGATCCCGTATCTGGACGGAAGTGAAAATACCGGAAAAAGAATTCCTGCTGATCTCATTTTTCCTCCTCAGAGTCTTTTCTGGCATTCATCCCGGCACGTTCTTTCAGACTCTTTTTCGGTACCGGATCCATGCGTTTCGGCTGCGGCCTGGTCTGCTCCACGGCATAGACCATTTCCGGATGAAGTGCGTGCAGTTTGCACAGTCTTGTAACGGCCCACAGCAGGACGGCCGGCAGCAGCAGCGCGTTAAACAGGGTTCCCAGGGACAGCGCACCTTTCAGGAAGAGGAAAAGCATGTACAGAACTTCCACGACCAGAAGAGCGAGGACCCCTTTCCGGGTAATATTCGCTTTGTCCACGCGGTTGGAGAAAAGGATGCACAGAATACCGATCCCCACCTCAAAAATGGCAGCGATCAGGGCAGCTATCCCGAACAGTGTCAGGTCGCCGGCCGTAAGTCCGATGGCGTTCATCTGCCCCAGAACCTCACCAAGGTCCGGCTCTGTCTGCGGCGTCACGTCTTCTCCCTGCGTGGCGGCACTTTCAGCCTCTGTCTCATCTGCAGATTCAGCGGCCTCCGATGAGGCCTCCCCGGCCTCTGTTACCTCCGGCGTGCTGGCTTCTCCTCCGTTTTCAATATAGGCCGTGAGCCCTCTTTCCAGGTTAAACCAGCCGATTGCCGTGCGGCCTGAAGCGGTAATGCCGTTCACGATCAGCATGATGCCCACAAAAAGCAGCAGCATCCTGCCGTTCATGGCCATTCTGAGTTCCTTCAGTCTGTCATTGCGGTCCATCTCTTTTTTCCTCCGTTACTTGTCCCTGTTAAGAGCCTGTTCACATCCTGTCTGCATCCATTGTGTCGCTGTACCGTTATTCATCCCCGCCCGGGGCCCAGCTGTCATAGGCCTCCAGAAAGCTGTGTTCCACACCATCCTGCTTGTAGCCGAGCACCGTCCGCAGATTTACCCTGCAGACACTGTTGAAAATATTCTGTTCGATCACCGGGTCGTCTGCCGCCAGCTGCGCGATCAGCTTTTTGACATCTGCCCTTCTGGAGCCCTGCCCCTCCTGCGTGGTCTTTTCCGTAAAGCGGCACGCGCATTGAATAAAGCGCAGGTGGTTGTAATCTCTCCAGGCCATTATGTCCGCCTCCCGGATGAGGTACATGGGGCGGATAAGCTCCATCCCGGGGAAATTATTGCTGTGCAGTTTCGGCATCATCGTCTCCACCTTGCCGCTGTAAAGCATGCCCATCAGGACCGTCTCAATGACATCGTCGAAATGATGTCCCAGCGCGATCTTGTTGCATCCCAGCTCTTTTGCCCTTGAATAGAGATATCCTCTACGCATCCTGGCGCACAGATAGCACGGATTCCTGTCCACGGTCTCGACGATCTCAAAAATATCGCTCTCAAAGACGGTCAGGTCGATGCCCAGTGTTTTTGCGTTGTCCAGGATCAGCTGCCAGTTTTCACTGCGGTATCCCGGGTTCATGATCAGGAAGACCAGCTCGAAGGACACATTCCCGTGGCGCTGCAGCTCCTGCATCAGTTTGGCCAGCAGCATGGAATCCTTCCCGCCGGAAATACAGACGGCGATCCGGTCTCCCTCCTCAAGCAGTTCGTAGTCCGTCATGGCCCTGGTAAGCCTGCTCCACAGGGGCCGTCTGAATTTTTTGATGATGCTGCGCTCGATCTGCGCCGTCCGTTCACGCATTTCATCGTTATCCGGAATACTGCCTTCAAACAGATAGAACTCATCCTTCGAAGGCTTCAGCGCGTCTTTGCTGTCTTTGATCATAAGCCATTCTCCCTGCATCGCAGATTCCAGAAAGCAACGGCACTTGCCGCCGCCACATTCAGAGAATCCACTCCCCGGGCCATGGGAATGCAGACGGTATAGTCAGCATCCGCAATGGTTTCATCTGCCAGTCCGTCTCCTTCGGTCCCAAGAATGACGGCCAGCTTTTCTTCCTCCGCGAGTCTTTTGTCTTCTATACCCAGCGTGTTCTCCCGAAGTGCCATGGCAACCGTGCGGAAACCGAGGCTGTGAAGAAGCGGCATGCCTTTCTCCGGCCAGTCCGCAGGCCGCCTGCCGATCCACGTCCAGGGAATCTGAAAGACAGTCCCCATGGAGACGCGGGCTGCTCTCCTGTACAGCGGATCACTGCATCCCGGCGTCAGAAGAACGGCATCCATGCCAAGGGCTGCCGCCGAACGGAAGATCGCCCCTATATTGGTGGGATTCCCGACTTTTTCCAGCACGGCAATTCTTTTCGCGTCTTTGCATACCTGTTCCACGGGCGGATAATACGGCCGGCGCATCAGGCAGAAGGCGCCCCGGGTCAGCTGATAGCCGGGCATCTGCCTCAGCACTTCCTTCTCGGCAGTATAGATCTGTGTGCCTTCTCCCAGCCGGCCGATCAGTTCCTCGGACTCGGCCAGACGTTCCGGCGAACATCTGTCAGGCGTCAGATCAGCTATGTCCATCAGGCAGCTGACCGGTTCATATCCGGCGGCCAGCGCGCGAAGGATCACCCTCGGGCTTTCCACCAGGAACAGCCCCCGGTCCGGTTCGTAGATCCTGTGCAGATCATTTTCGGAATACCGGGCATAGAGATCCAGTCTTGGATCCTGAAAATCAAAAATCTGTGTCATTCTGTTTCCTTTTTTACAATCTTACGTTTTATAATCTTAAGCGAAAGAAAACCCGGCCGGCAGGAAAAACAGCCGGCGGGCATTCCACAAAAACATCTGCTGTATGTGATGCAATATAAAAGCGGGGCATCCTCATGTCAGCCAGCCGCTGCAGATGCCCCGCGTTTTCTCAGAATTCCGGTTCGATCAGGCCGTAGGTGCTGCCTTTTCTCTTATAAACAACATTGACCTGTTCCGATTCCGCATTGATGAATACATAAAAATCGTGGCCCAGCAGTTCCATCTGAACACAGGCGTCTTCCGGGTACATGGGTTTCAGTTCGAAGTGCTTGTTACGGATGATCCGGATCTCCTCGGAAGGTTCAGTCTCCTTCTCGATGAACTCCTGGCGAAGACCGCTGCCGGACTGATGCTTCGAGATCAGTTTCTCTTTGTATTTGCGAAGCTGGCGTTCGATCACTTCTTCTACCAGATCTATGGAAACATACATGTCGTTGCTGACCTGCTCGGAACGGATGATGTTGCCCTTCATGGGAATCGTTACTTCGATCTTCTGGCGTTCCTTTTCTACCGCCAGCGTCACATGTACCTCTGTCTCAGGGGTAAAGTAACGTTCCAGTTTCCCAAGCTTGTCGGTAATGGCTTTTTTCATGGAGTCGGTAACTTCCATGTTTTTTCCTCTGATGATAAACTTCATAGATGGATCAACTCCTTTCTTTTTCCAGTTGCGTCTTTTCTGATGCATCTGATACAGAAAGTATACCAACAAAAGGGCTTTTTTTCAACACTTTTCACACTGCTTCAGAACTTCCTGAAGCGGCAGATTCCCTCCGAAAATCTCCAGCGCACTGCCGACGGTCACATCCACCTTTCCGTTTCCCAAAAGACGGATCTGTTCCAGATCCTTGAGGGATCCGATCCCCCCCGCGTAAGTAACGGGAATGCCTTCCCAGCTGCCCAGAACAGAGACGACATCCGGCTCGATCCCCCGGCATTTTCCTTCCACATCCGCGGCATGTATCAGAAATTCACTGCAGTATGAGGCAAGCATGTCCAGGGTCTCATGGCACAGCTTGACATCGGTAAATTTCTGCCAGCGGTCCGTTACGATGTAGTAGTCATCTCCTTTTTTTCTGCAGCTCAGGTCCAGCACAAGCCGGTCAGGACCAGTCACTTCCGACAGGCGGCGGAGCCTGTCCATACAGATCCTGCCATTTTCAAAAACCCACGAAGTGACGATGACATGGGAAGCCCCTGTCCGAAGAAACTCCGGTGCATTGTCCTCCCTGATCCCGCCGCCAGCCTGCCACA
This sequence comes from uncultured Lachnospiraceae bacterium, assembly GCA_902783665.1. Classification (GTDB taxonomy): domain Bacteria; phylum Bacillota; class Clostridia; order Lachnospirales; family Lachnospiraceae; genus Choladousia. Next base: position 11,626 of record CACZSG010000228.1, read on the forward strand.
TTCCGGGACAGGCCGAAAGCACGGAAAGAGCTTCCTTTTTTGTGGCCTGATAGTAGGGAGAGTCCGCGGCATTCAGCAGGATCACATGACCGCCGGACAAATGATGACTTTTATAAAAATCCGCGAACCACACGGCATTCTGCTCTGCCACATAGTTTTCCCTGGCATAATCCCCCGCGTCCCGCAGGGAACCGCCGACGATCTGCTTTACCTGTCCGTTGTGAATATCAATACAAGGGCGAAATCTCATGCTGTCTTTTTCCTTCCGTAGCATTCAAGAACCGGGACCAGAATAAAAGCCGTGATGCCGGCTGTAAAACCACCGTTATAAAGGCAGAATCCGCCGTGCAGCAGCGGAACGCTCATTACAAGAACCGCATGCAGCGCGCCTGCTGCCACCCCGGCCGGCAGGCCCCAGGTTCCGGAAACAGGTGCAAGGCCGCTGGCAAAACAGAGCCCCACCAGAATGGCCTGGGTGGTCAGGGTCCAGTTCTGGGTATCGGTCACGCCCAGTGCAAAGGCAGCAAAAGGCAGGAATGAAGCAAGAACATATCCTATCATGATCGGGAAAACATTCCGCGGATGCGCGCCGCGGCAGCAGAAAGCGTACATGCACATGACTGAGCCCATGGTGGCACCTGTCCACTTTGCCTGTGTAAAGACCAGTGCGCCGTCAGACAGAGTAAAGCCGCGAACCGCATTATAGTAGAGAAGGATAAACAGACCGTAAAGCCCCATGTTCACCATGGCCGC
>CACZSG010000229.1 GCA_902783665.1 uncultured Lachnospiraceae bacterium
AGCAACGTGCCGTCCCCTCCGAGAACCAGAACGCATTCGGCTTCCGAGGCGCCTTCCCGGTCGATGCCCTGTATACTGCAGACCGCGCCCCTGTCACAAAGCCAGGCAGCGATCTCCCGGGCTTTTCTCAGGTCAGGATCTTTTCTGGTATTTGAAATGATATAAAAGTGTCTCATGATCTGTCGAGTTCCTCATGGGCGGCCGAGACGACTTCCTTCACGGAAATTCCTGGCTTCAGGCTGCCAGCATTCCCGCCGGCACACTTCAGATGTACAAGATATTCAATATTTCCCTCGGGTCCTTTTACAGGAGAATAGGTAAGGTCAAGCACGTCCAGTCCGGCGGATACAGAAAAACTGAGGATGTTCTCTATTACCTCCTCGTGAACCGCGGGATCTCTGACGACCCCCTTTTTTCCTACTTTTTCCCTGCCCGCTTCAAACTGGGGCTTGATCAGGCAGACAAATTCACCCTGTTCCTCCATCAGAAGCATGGCAGGCGGCAGGACCTTAGTCAGTGAAATGAAAGAGACGTCCACACTGGCAAGCGCGATCCGGTCCTCAATATCCTCCGGTGTTACATAGCGGATATTTGTCTTCTCCATGACCACCACCCGGGGGTCATTTCTCAGTTTCCAGTCCAGCTGTCCGTGTCCCACATCCACGGCATATACCCTGACAGCCCCGTTCTGCAGCATACAGTCCGTAAAGCCGCCCGTGGAAGCACCGATGTCCATGCAGACCTTCCCCTCGGGTGTAACGTCAAAGGAATTCATGGCCTTTTCAAGCTTCAGGCCGCCCCTGCTGACATAGCGCAGCGTCTCTCCTTTGATCTCGATCTCCAGGGCCTCGTCAAACATGGATCCGGCCTTGTCTTCCCTCTGTCCGGCTACGAACACGTTTCCGGCCATGATCATTCCCCTGGCTTTTTCCCTGGAAGCGGCCAGGCCTCTCTCCACCAGCAGAATATCCAGTCTTTTTTTCATAAGTACTCCACGATAATGGCACGGAAAACAGAATCCGCATCCAGACCAGTCTCCTGTTTCAGCACATCCACATTTCCATGCTCTATATAGTCATCCGGCAGCGCGATCTGAAGCACATTCACATCCGCGCGCACCCGATTGTAATAGTCAAGAACTTTTTCACCGAAACCGCCGCTTCTGACATTCTCTTCCATTGTCACGATCAGGCGGTGATCCGGTCTGAGGTATTCAAGCATCTCTTCATCAACGGGTTTCACAAATCTCGCGTTCACCAGTGTACAGCCGTACCCCAGTTCCCGCAGCTTCCTGCGCACTTCCACCGCCGTCTTCACCATGCTTCCGCAGGCGATCAGCGCGATATCTTTCTCGTCGTAAAGGATCTCGGCCTTACCGTAACGGATGGGCGCGCGCAGCTCCTTCAGCTCATCATAGGCTTCTCCGCGGGGATACCGGATCGCCATCGGGCCGCTGGCCGAAATGGCGTATTTCAGCATGTCCGCAAGTTCCCACTTGTTTTTGGGGGCCATCAGGCACAGATTCGGGATCATGGAAAGGTAGGAAAGATCGAACAGTCCCTGGTGGGTCTCTCCGTCGCTTCCCACAAGGCCGGCCCTGTCTACCGCAAAGACGACATGCAGATTCTGCAGACACACGTCATGGATGATCTGGTCAAACCCGCGCTGAAGGAACGAGGAATAAACCGCAAACACGGGAATAATGCCCGTCTCCGCCAGACCTGCGGCAAATGTAACGGCATGTTCCTCCGCAATTCCCACGTCAAAAAAACGGTCCGGATACATTTTTCTGAACCGCTTCAGGCCCGTCCCGTCCGGCATGGCGGCAGTTACGGCCGCCAGACGCGGCTCCCTGGCACCCATCTTGCACATGACCGTAGAGAAGACATCTGTCCAGGTCGCCTTATGCTTCCAGTTCTTCGGAAGGCCCGTTTCAATGTCGAAAGGTTCGGCACCGTGAAATCGTGCCGGCATTCGCTCCGCCGGCGAGAATCCCTTTCCTTTTACCGTCAGTACATGTACCAGAACAGGGCCGTTGACGCGCTTAGCCTCTTTCAGCACCTTCATGACCTGGCTGATATTATGACCGTCCACCGGGCCAAGATATGTGATATCCATATCCTCAAAATACATGCCGGGAATGACCAGCTGTTTCAGTCCCTGCTTTGTCCTTGAGATCTTTTTCGCGATCCTGTCTCCGTAGACCGGAACCTGGTTCAGGACATTGTGAACATCGGATTTTAATGAAGTATAAGCCTGTGCTGTGCGTATGTTCCCGAGATAGGATGAAATGCCCCCGACGTTTTCGGAAATGGACATGTTGTTGTCATTCAGAACAATGATGAAATTCGTCTTCAGCCTGGAGGCATTGTTCAGGGCTTCATACGCCATGCCTCCGGTCAGCGCGCCGTCCCCGATCACAGAGACGACACTGTAGTCCTCGTGATTGAGATCCCGGCCGCATACATAGCCGAGTCCGGCCGAAATGGAAGTGGAACTGTGGCCTGTGTCAAACGCGTCACAGCTGCTCTCCTTCGTCTTCGGAAAACCGGAAAGACCGCCGAATTTTCTCAGGCGGTCGAAACCTTCTCTTCTGCCCGTCAGGATCTTGTGAGTGTAGGACTGGTGTCCGACGTCCCAGATGATCTTGTCCTTCGGCAGATCAAAAACCTTGTGCAGAGCGATCGTCAGCTCCACAACTCCCAGATTTGAGGCCAGATGACCGCCGGTCTCGCTGATGGACCGGATCAGGAACTCCCTGATCTCGGCCGCAAGATCATTCAGCTCCTGGCCTGAAAGCGCCTTGACATCTCCGGGCGCCTTGATTCTTTCAAGATACATCTCTTCCCCTTCAGCTGTTTCTGTGGATCAGCACCAGGATCAATTCTTTCAGAAAGTCATTTTCCCCGGGAAGCTTTGACAGAAGTTCCACAGCCTCCCGTGAATAACGGTCCACATCTTCTTTTGCCTGTGTCAGCCCGAAAGCTTTCACATAAGTCATTTTGCTGTTCTTCTCGTCATTTCCGACATCCTTGCCCAGTTCTTCGGCATTTCCGGTCACATCGAGGATATCATCTCTGATCTGAAAAGCCATCCCGACTTTTTCAGCGATCTGTCTGACGGTCTCCGTCTCCTCATCCCCGGCTCCGGCCAGAATAGCGCCGACCATCATGGAAGCTTCGATCAGGGCACAGGTCTTCTTCCGGTAAATATAAAAAAGCTGCTCGGGCGTTACGGCTTTCCCCGCAAACTCCACATCCACGGACTGTCCCCCCAGCATTCCGCCGGCTCCGGTCTTTTCGGCGAGCACCGTAAAAGCCTTTCCGACAGCCGGATTGCCCGGCTCCATCTCAAATGCCTTTGCTGCCGTCTCATAGGCCAGGTTCAGCAGGGCGTCTCCTGCCAGGATGGCCATGGCCTCCCCGAAGACGATATGGGTTGTTTCCTTTCCCCTTCTGAATTCGTCATTGTCCAGCGCTGGCAGGTCATCGTGGATCAGGGAATGCGTATGGATCATCTCGATCGCGGCCATGAAGGGCTGGATCACCCTGGAATTCCCGCCGAACAGCAGATAGGTCTGATGCATCAGAAGAGGCCGCAGTTTCTTTCCGCCCACGGTCATGCTGTAGTTTACCGCCTCCAGAAGAGTCCTCTGAAACCCTTCCTCGGCCGGAAGATACTGGGCGATCACGCTCTTCACTTCCGTCACTCTTTTTTTCATCTGCTCGTCAAAATTCATGAAGTTCACCATCCCCGCTGATCATCAGGATCTTTTTCTCCACACGGTCGATCTTCCCGCTGCAGCTGCGGATCAGTTCCATCCCCTCCTGATACTTTGTAAAAGCATCTTCCAGAGAAATGTCCCTGCTCTCAAGAGCTTTCATCACTTCATCAAGCTTTTCGAAAGCCTCCTCCAGGCTCATGTCCGTGCTTTCATCTGCCTGCACAGCACCGGCATCCCGGTCTTTGTTCACGTTTCTTTCTTCTCCCATATTTCAGTCTCCTGCACCCGGGCTTTTACAAGTCCGTCGGAAAAATACAGCTGCAGCATCCCGCCCGGCACTGCCTTTTCTGCCCGGTCCACCCTGGTTCCGTCCTCATCCGTGACAAAGCTGTATCCGGAAACCAGTTTCTCCAGCGGAGAAAGGGTTTTCAGCCGTGCGGCCGCAAGAGCCAGTCTGTGTCTGTTCTCTTTCAGACAGGCATTGATCTTCTGGTTCAGAAGGTCTTCCAGGTCCGACAGTCTCATTCTGCTCTCCCGGATCCTGTATTCAGGGGACGATACCCTGAGCCTGTCCCGGCAGCGTTTCAGCAGTTCTCTCTCGCTGCTGATGCGCATCTGCATGAGCCGCAGCATTCTGCCCTCAGTCTCATCCAGTCGGCCCAGTATACCGCAGATATCTGTCACTGCCAGTTCTGCCGCAGCAGAAGGCGTGGGGGCACGCAGGTCAGCCACATAGTCCGCGATGGTGAAATCCGTTTCATGACCGACCGCCGATATGACCGGAATCCCGCATTCAAAGATCGCCCTGGCCACAATTTCTTCATTAAACGCCCAGAGATCCTCGATAGAGCCGCCGCCCCGTCCCGCAATAATGACATCCGGAGAAAAGGCCTCCATCGCTCTAATGCCGGCCGCGATGCTTTCAGCCGCACCCTGGCCCTGCACCTGGGCCGGATACAGGATGATCTGCACCCAGGGATTCCTTCTCGTTGCGATATTGATTATATCCCGGACCGCCGCGCCGGTGGGCGCGGTGACCACGCCCAGTTTTCTGACATAAAAAGGGATCGGGCGCTTGTATTCAGGGGCAAACATGCCCATTTCCTCAAGTTCCTGCTTCAGGGCCAGATACCGTTCGTACAGAGCCCCGGCGCCTTCCTTCTCCACGGTTTTGACATAGAGCTGTACCCTTCCGTCCCGCTCATAGAAGCTGACAGAGCCGCCGCAGGTCACCTGCTGCCCGTCCTGAAGACGGAAAGAGAGCCTTGAAGCGTCCGAAGCAAACATGACGCATGACAGGGCTCCGCCTTCATCCTTCATGGTGAAATAAATATGCCCCGAAGAATGGTATTTGCAGTTGGAGATCTCGCCTCTGACCTGTATGCGGGCCAGCACAAAGTCCTGCGAGAACATGCGCCGGATATACTGGCTGACCTGTCCGACAGAATAGACTGTTCCCGTTTTCACTTTCCTACACCAGCCTTGCAAGAACTCCGTTAATAAAGGACGGAGACTCGTCTCCTCCGTAAAGCTTCGCCAGCTCTACGGCTTCATTGATGGCCACCTTGACCGGAATGGCATCCTCATAGAACATTTCGTACACGGCCAGTCTCAGGATCGCAAGGTCCGCGCCGGACATGTTTCTTGTATTCCATCCCTTTTCATAGCGGGCTTTTTTCTGCTCTTCATCCGAAATGGCAACACGGACACCGTTTTTGATCACAACGCTCCGGCTTCCTGCCTTTGCGGTCTTTGCAGCAGAAAGAGAAGTCCCGCCTGAGGCGGCATTCAGTCTGGCGTCAAGTTCCGGAATCTTTTCCCGGATGTCCTTTACTTTCTGTTCAATGTATGCCCTGTCTTCCTCGGTGACCGCTTCCAGTTCTTCAAGATAAAGCGCCACCTGTTCCGGCAGTTCCTCCTGCGCATGGTATTCGGAACAAAAAACAAGCTTAAAAATATTCTCTCTCAGTTCTCTTCTCTTCATAGGATCCTCATGCGAAAAAAAGGGTCTCAGACCGAAACCCTCTTTTCATCGTTCTTATATCATTCTTCCTGCATGGCAACGTTTACGATCTTGATACTGACATCTTTCACGGTAAGTCCGGTCATGGTCTCTATCGCAGTCTTGACTTTCTCCTGCACTGCTTCGCAGGTGGACGGTACATTGTATCCGTAACGGATATTGATCGCCAGCTTGACGGAAACTTCATTCTGGTCCATGGAAATGCGCACGCCCCTGGAAAGGCTCTTGCCGCCGAGTTTCTGGATGAGGTCCCTGGTCAGATTTCCTGCCATGGAAGCAACACCGTTCACCTCGGAAGCCGCAAGCCCCGCGATCATCGCGACGACTTCGTCCGCGATGCGGATCTCGCCGAACTTCTCCTCACTTTCTAGCACATGGGTGTGTTCTTCCGCCTGTACCTGCTCAACTGTGTTCTTTTCATTTATATTATCCATTTATAGGTCTCACTCCTGTCCTTTTTCTTAAATCGGATGACAGCCGGAAATATCCGCTGTACTGCAATCATCAGTGTTTATTCTACCATAGAAAAACAGAAGGGTCAAAAGGTTTTTATGCATCCGGTATGCATAAGGTCAGGCACGTCCGAATTCCGAAAGTTTCAGTCCCTCGTTCCGGTCGAGCACCATCTGGACCGACCAGCTGTTGACAAACAGAAGCAGCGGTCTTCCCTTCAGATCCTGGATCCGCTTCATGTCGGAGGTTCCCGTGATCCTTGATACATCCAGGCCCTCATTCTCGATCCAGCGGATATGCTCATAGGGCAGCATCTCAAGTTTTATGTCCACATTATATTCATTTTCCAGCCTGTATTTCAGAACGTCGAACTGCAGAATGCCGACCACGCCCACAATGATCTCTTCCATGCCGCTGCTCAGCTCCTGGAAGATCTGAATGGCGCCTTCCTGCGCGATCTGCGTGATTCCCTTGACGAACTGTTTGCGCTTCATGGTGTCCATCTGCCTGACCCGTGCAAAGTGCTCCGGCGCAAAGGTCGGGATCCCTTCGTAGGCGAATTTCTGGCCGGGCATGCAGACCGTATCCCCGATGGAGAAAATGCCCGGATCGAAAACGCCGATGATATCCCCTGCATATGCATCCTGAACGATATGACGCTCGGAAGCCATCATCTGCTGCGGCTGGGAAAGCCTCTTCCTGTGGTCCCCCTGTACATGGTATACTTCCATACCCGCGTCGAACTGTCCGGAGCAGATCCTCATGAAGGCGATCCTGTCCCTGTGGGCCTTGTTCATGTTGGCCTGGATCTTGAATACAAAGGCGGAAAAATCGTGAGAGACAGGGTCAATAACGCCCGCATCCGATTTTCTGGGCAGGGGCGGCGTGGTCATCTTCAGAAAGTGTTTCAGGAAGATCTCCACTCCGAAATTCGTCAGCGCGGACCCGAAGAATACCGGTGACAGTTCCCCGGCGCTGACAAGCTCCTGGTCAAATTCCGCGGAAGCGCCGTCCAGTAGTTCGATCTCCTCCTGCAGCTGCTGCAGGTTGTCTTCACCGATAAAATCCGCCAGCTGCGGATCGTCCTCGGAGATCTGTGTGGCAACTCCCTCCCGGGTTCCCTTTTCCGTGCCGGTGTAGGTGGTCACCATGCGGCTTGCGCGCTCATAGACGCCCTTGAAGTTCTTTCCGGAACCGATCGGCCAGTTGACCGGGCAGGTGGCGATGCCCAGCTCCTTTTCGATGTCATCCAGCAGTTCGAAGGTGTCCATGGCATCGCGGTCCAGCTTGTTGATAAAAGTGAAAATGGGTATGTGGCGCATCACGCACACCTTGAAAAGCTTTCTCGTCTGTGCTTCCACGCCCTTGCTGGCATCGATCACCATCACGGCTGAATCGGCCGCCATCAGTGTCCGGTAAGTATCCTCGGAGAAATCCTGATGGCCCGGCGTGTCCAGAATATTAATGCAATAACCGTCGTAATTAAACTGCAGGACGGATGATGTGACGGAGATACCTCTCTCCTTCTCGATCTCCATCCAGTCAGACACCGCGTGTCTGGCTGTGGCTTTTCCCTTTACCGAACCCGCCTGGTTGATGGCGCCGCCGTAGAGAAGGAATTTTTCCGTCAGCGTTGTCTTTCCCGCGTCAGGATGGGAAATGATGGCAAAGGTACGTCTCTTTTCTATTTCTTTTCTGATCTGATCGTTCACTTTTATCTCTCTCTCTATCAATTTTACTGTCACACGATCATATCACACAATCATACTGAAAGTAAAGAAATCCCTTGCAAAAAGATAAGCTATCATTTAAGATATGGAAGAACAAAATGACGGATCTCAAGGAGGAGACTATGAGACATCTGATGAGTCCACTGGACTTTTCCGTCGAAGAGCTTTCCAAGCTGTTCGACCTCGCCAACGAAATAGAGGCGAATCCCGAAAAGTTTTCACATGTCTGTGCAGGCAAAAAGTTAGCAACCTTATTTTATGAACCAAGTACACGTACGCGACTCAGTTTCGAAGCTGCAATGTTGAATCTGGGTGGCTCTGTACTTGGTTTTTCTTCGGCCGATTCCAGCTCTGCCGCCAAGGGAGAAAGCGTATCCGACACCATCCGGATCATCTCCGGCTACGCGGACATCGCCGCTATCCGCCACCCGAAGGAAGGAGCGCCGCTGGTCGCTTCCCTGAAATCCGGCATCCCGGTGATCAACGCCGGTGACGGCGGCCACCAGCACCCCACCCAGACCCTGACGGATCTTCTGACCATCCGTTCCCTGAAAGGGCGTCTGGACAACATGACCATAGGCATCTGCGGTGACCTGAAATTCGGCCGCACCGTACATTCCCTCATCAACGCCCTGGTCCGGTACCCGGGTATCCGTTTCATCCTGATCTCGCCCGAAGAACTCCGCCTTCCGGATTATATCCGTGAAGATGTTCTGCGCAGGAACAATCAGGAATTCCGCGAAGAGGTCCGTCTGGAGGACGCGCTTCCGGAACTGGATCTTCTCTACATGACTCGTGTTCAGAAAGAGCGTTTCTTCAATGAGGAAGATTACGTCCGCATGAAGGATTTCTATATTCTGGATCGCGAAAAGATGAAACTCGCCCCGCCGGATATGCTGGTGCTCCATCCCCTTCCCAGAGTCAACGAGATTTCCGTGGAGGTGGATGACGACCCGCGCGCTGTCTACTTCAAGCAGGCAAAATACGGCGTTTACGTGCGCATGGCACTTATCCTTACTCTGCTGGAGGTGAAAGTATGCTGAATGTCGGAAAACTGAACGAAGGCGTGGTCCTGGACCATATCGAAGCGGGCAAGAGCATGCAGCTCTACAAATATCTGAAGCTTGACCAGATGGACTGCTGTGTCGCCATCATCAAGAACGCACACAGCAATAAGATGGGCAAGAAAGACATCATCAAGGTGGAATGCCCCATCGACCAGCTGGACCTGAACGTCCTTGGATTTATCGACCACAATATTACCGTCAACATCATCAAAAACGGTGAGATCGTTGCGAAGGAAGTGCTGAAGCTTCCGAAACGGCTGGTGAATATCGTGCACTGCAAGAATCCGCGTTGTATTACTTCTATCGAGCAGGAGCTGGATCAGGTGTTCTTCCTGGCGGATGAGGAGAAGGAAATTTACCGGTGTCTGTACTGTGAGGAGAAGTACAGGGCGCATCGGAAACAGCGCTGACTTTTTTCTGGAAACGGACGGCATCAGATTCCGCCCAGGTTCTCCTCCAGATGCACGTTGTCCTCTTCGAGAGGGCTCCGTCGCTGATTCGCAGGCGCTTCCGCAAACGCGCTCCGCTTGAACGTGCTCACGCGCCTGCTGCTATCCTCGCCCTCTCTTCGAGTCCTGCCGAAGCATCTTCCGGAGACCCTGGGCGGGATCTGACGCCTGACTTCACAG
>CACZSG010000230.1 GCA_902783665.1 uncultured Lachnospiraceae bacterium
AGGCTTTCATGCTCGGAATCCGTAAACCAGCCAAGCCACTTCGAGCCTTCCACCGGGGCTTCCGGAATCTGACGCAGATAGTCCGTGATATCTGCATTTCGTTTTACCTGATAAGAACCGAGAGGGGTTCCCTGGGAAGAATAGAACGTGAGCGGATAGCTTTTCGCGGCATAGTAGAAGTTGACTTCCATATCTACATCCGGTGTACCGTTCCCAAGGGTATATGTGTAGGTGGTCTGACTGCCGTATGAAGTCCTGGTATAAACGGCAGAGTATCCATCCTTGGTATATCCGATGATCTCATAGAAATCGGCATCGTCATACAGATAATTGAAGCGTACCTGCTGAGTCTTGTAGAGGCCGTAGGTCTTCCCGTCACGAGTCACCTTCCTGGTACCGTCATAGTTCTCAAGCCAGTAGCTCAGGTACTGCTTCTTGGTGGTGGAGAAATCAAATGCCACCAGACGGATGGAACCATCTGTATTCGTTGCCATGCCTGAGATGGCCGGCATTGTATCGATACTCACCACTTTATCATTGTTTTTCAGCGTAAAGCTCCAGGCATAGTCCGGATAGCGGTCGCAGAAAGTGCTGATCCAGTCCTGCGTGATGCTGGCGCCATATTTTGCCGTAATACTTCCGCTTCCCTGTTTCGTAGCCCTGCGTTTGCTGTTAGTGTTATATACATCCCCATTCCAGCTGATGGTATATACATTGCGGCTGTATTTCACTGTTATGACAGTCGAGCCGTCCGCCTTGACCATAGCCCGGGATGATTCCTTAAACGTGAAATTATTTTTGTCCAGCGTTGCAGTGATGGTCCCCTTCGCGTCAGCCTCTGCCTTCGTCAGCGTGATCTCCGTATCGACCTGGGCCTGTCTGGTCACGCTTCCCAGGAAGGAATAGCCGCTGTCATTGGCATTCTCGATCATGTATACGACCGTATAATTCACAAGACGTGGCGCCCACTTGGCATACAGAGTCCTGTTCGTATCCAGTGTCAGCGTGGCGTCCGCTTTTTGAGTCAGCGCTTCGTCCAGATACCAGCCCTCAAATTCATATCCGCTTCTCAGTGCGCTCTCCGGCAGGGAAACAACCGTCCCGTAAGGAGCCGTCACCGCATCCGTATACGTGCCGCCGTTCATGTCAAAAGAAAGCGTAAATTCCCTGCGCGTATAGAATATGGGAATTTCCGTGTGATCTTCACTGATATACACCGGCTCCGTCTTCTCATACTCGGCGTACTCAAAGGTTTTAACCGGCGCAGTCACCGTAGTTCCCATAACGCCATGGGCATCCTCGCGTTCAATTTCGGAATATCCGGTCCCGTCCAGATCCTTCAGAAGATAGATGTAGGTATAGGAAGCCGAAAACGGGACATACTCCACTTCCTTATCCACCGTAACCATCTCTGCGCCAGATTGCGAAGCAATGGCTTCATCCAGATCGGCTGCCGTGATCTGAACCGATGTCTGGCTGGGATAATAGATGGCCGTTCCTGTTTCCCCGGCGGCGTTTTCCACCTGGGCAGAGGCAGAGGATTCTACCGTGACAGGCAGTTCATCTTTCTCAAACTGAGCAATGGAAGCATCAAAGACTACTTTTGTCCCGGAAGCGTTTACGTAGTAATAGGTGACCCGCCCCTGAAAAACATGTACTTCTTCAAACTGCGCTTCCGCTTTTATATCACTTGTGATAACCGTATTTCCGGTAAACGGTGTCCCGGAGGCCGTCCAGCCTGTAAACCTGGCACCGGATCTGAACGGATTTTCGGGCAGTTCCCCTGCCGTTTCCCCGGCAGGAACTTCTCTGCTGTCATACAGCTGCCCGTTTACATAGAATTCAACCTTATAGAACAACTCTGCAGCAGCTGTCTCTTTCTCCGAACCGGACTCAGGTTCGGAAGCGGCCTCTGTTACGGACTCTGCAGCCGTTTCAGGCAAAGGTTCCGTCACAGATTCAGAAACCTGATCCGTGCCTGTTTCAGAAGGCAGCGGCGCTTCTTCGATCTGGTTTGAACGAATTCCCTGAAAACCATCCGGAGCCTCCCCGAAAGCCGACAGTGACATATTCTGGAACAGCATAGCAAGTACCAGAATGAATGCGAAAACTCTTTTTCTTCCATTTCTCCAGTTTTTCATATACGTTCCTCCATAAACCGCCCGTTTACAGCTTCTATATGTCAAAGTAACCATGAATCTTATTGCAGCAGCGATTCTCATTGTAACAGCTATTCTCATTTTACCATCATGCAGTTACCCGAAAAGTTACTTCCCAAATGAAAACAATATATATAAATTATAAACAAAACAAACACTTCCCGCAATGAAAAATATACAAAACAGACAATCAAAAAACCGGGAATCCGTCTGGCTGGATTCCCGGTCACAAATCAGGAGCGGAGGTTTCTCCTGCAGGTTGTTATCTGTTTTTCCTGTAATATAAAGTACCTTATACGGTTTGTCTGGGGTTATTCATTTAATATAGTCCATTCGATATTGTTTATCTGCAATAGACAACCAGCTGCCATCCCCATCCGATGGAATCTTCGTCTGCTACGTAGGAGTAGGTGGATCCATTTGCGCCGGAGGCTGTGTATACAGCTCCATCTTTGATGTATTCCCACTGGTACACATATTCACTTACGTTTTCAAATCCGGAAAGACTGCTTATAAGTGTAATGGTATCTCCCGGCTTTGTTTCAGAATTCCTGGTGGTAGAAATGGATACGGTTCCGTATACGATCTCCGGTTCCTGCATCATATCGCCCAGGCCAAGGGGTGTATCGTAATCTTCTATGGTGATGATCTCTTCTTCCAGATCTTCCGTAAACTCTTCCACCATGTCTGTTTCTGCTGCGGTTGTTTCTTCAGTTGTTTCCTCAGCAATTTCCTCGGCTGCCATTGCTTCTGCTTCCGCTCTGACTGCTTCCTCGGCTGCTTTCGCCTCTGCCTCTGCTCTGGCTGCTTCTTCGGCTGCTTTTGCTTCTGCTTCCGCTCTGGCTGCTTCCTCGGCTGTCCTGGCTTCTGCTTCTGCTCTGGCTGCTTCCTCGGCTGCTTTCGCCTCTGCTTCTGCTCTGGCCGCTTCTTCTGCTGCTTTCGCCTCTGCTTCTGCTCTGGCTGCTTCTTCGGCTGCCCTGGCTTCTGCTTCCGCTCTGGCTGCTTCTTCGGCTGCCCTGGCTGCTTCCTCTGCTGCCTTCATTTCTGCTTCCGCTTTTTCTCTTTCTTCAGCTTCCAGTTCCATCTGTGTCTCTTCTGCCAGCGGGCAGATTGCGTTTTCCATTGTCATCATGCTTGTCATCACCAAAACCATTACTTTTCTCAATGTCTTTCTCATTCTGATATCCTCCCATAATAATTCTATGCGTTACTTACATGTTATTGCATAAGTGCTTTTATTTCAATGCTTTGATTAGATTCTATCAGAATACGGTTACGCGAGAAGTTACTTTTTTGAGTTCAGAATATTTTTGAAAATATTTTTTCGGTTACATTTCTTGTCATAATACCTCTTACAATTTCGTCAATTTCAACTTTTCAGAATCGGGGATCGGTGCATGTTTGTGATTCCCCTTTTATCCCACATAGCAGACTGATATGATTACACATAATCTTTTGTCTGCTGTTTCGGTTATTGGAATCTGCGATAGAAGTGTTTTTTTCTCAAAGATTGGAAACCCGGCAGACACATCTCGGTATTCGGAATACTTGTATGCCGATGTTTATTTTATATGTTGCAAGCAAAGATATTCAGAGACTTTTAAAGGCAGATAAAAAGAGTTCAATGACCCTCCATGTCTGCCTGTCACCATAAAAATGGTTTTTTTCCTCTCTGAAAATAGAAGTCTGTCGCCGGAAGTCCAATCTGGCGGCAGACTGAATTGGCCAAAATGATATGCTGTCTGCCGGAGATGATTATATAAATCAGAAAACGAGCGATGCAGCCTAAGGGAGTCCAGATTTATAGGCTGTGTTCATAAAACATACGTTTTTGATTTCAGCAACAAAAAAACCGTCCGCAATCCACCTAAGATTACGAACGGCTTCACCAGGGGCTGAGAGAATCGAACTCCCACTAAGAGTTTTGGAGACTCCTGTCATACCACTTGACCAAGCCCCTTTATGGCTCACCATGTATTTATACCATGGTTTGCCATTCTTGTCAAATTCTTTTAAGCTCTAAAAACAATTTTTTTATCGTTTTCCCGCCAGCCGGCAATCCGCCGGCCTGGCGTTAAAACACAGGCTGTTTATTTTACCACGATATTAACGATCTTGTTCGGCACATAGATCTCTTTCACCACGGTCTTCCCATCTGTCAGTGCCTTGATCTTCGGATCTTCCATGGCGATGCGGATGGCCTCTTCCTTCGAGCAGTCAGCCGGGAAAGCCACAACGCTTCTCACTTTACCGTTCACCTGAACGCCAAGCTCGATCATGGCGTCAATGGTCTTCGCCTCGTCATACTGCGGCCAGGAGGCGACGCAGAGAAGGCCTTCCCCGCCGATCTGGGAATAGATCTCTTCGCAGATATGCGGAGCTACCGGGCAAAGAAGCTTAATGTAGGTGACCAGTTCATCTCTGGTAAGGCTTCCTTTTGCATAGATATCGTTAAGAAGGCCCATCATGGCAGCGATAGCCGTGTTGTACTTGGTCTCTTCGAAGTCGGAGGAAACCTTCTTGATCGTCTTATGGAAAGGTGTTTCCAGCTCTTTTGTGACACCTTCACCCTGTACCAGATCGGTCAGGCCCGCAACACGCTCCAGGAAGCGCTTGCAGCCTTTCACGGAATTCTCGCTCCACGGTGTAGCCGCGGCATAGTCACCCATGAAAAGGACATAGGTGCGCAGTACATCCGCGCCGTACTCATCGACGACATCCAGCGGATCCACAACGTTTCCTTTGGATTTGCTCATCTTATCGCCGTCCGGTCCGAGGATCAGGCCCTGGGCGGTTCTCTTTGCGTACGGTTCCGCCGTGTTCACGACACCGATATCATAGAGGAAACGGTGCCAGAAACGGGAATAGATCATATGACGGGTCACATGCTCCATTCCGCCGTTGTACCAGTCTACCGGCATCCAGTATTTAAGCTTCTCGGGATCAGCCAGTGCCTTGTCGTTGTGCGGATCGATATAGCGCAGGAAATACCAGGAGGAACCTGCCCACTGGGGCATGGTATCCGTCTCCCGCTTCGCGGCACCGCCGCACTTCGGGCAGGTACAGTTCACGAAGGAATCGATCTTGGCCAGCGGAGACTCACCTTCCTGGCCCGGCTCATAGTTCTCTACCTCCGGCAGGCGCAGCGGCAGTTCTTCATAGGGAACACCGACAATGCCGCAGTTCGGGCAGTGAATGAGCGGGATCGGCTCACCCCAGTAGCGCTGGCGGTTGAATGCCCAGTCTTTCATCTTATACTGGACGCCTGCCTTGCCGATTCCCATTTTCTCGAGTTCCTCCACCATCTTCTGAATGGAGTCCTTTTTATTGGTCAGCCCGTTCAGGAAACCGGAATTGATCATGTTTCCTTCTCCTGTATAGGCTTCTTCTTCAATATTACCGCCTTCAATGACCGGAATGATATCAAGGCCGAATTTCTTTGCGAATTCATAGTCCCTGGTGTCATGTGCGGGAACGGCCATGATGGCGCCGGTTCCGTAACTCATCATGACATAGTCCGCGATAAAGATGGGAACTTCTTTTCCGTTAACCGGATTAACGGCACGGATGCCCTGAATGCAGACACCGGTCTTTTCTTTTACCAGCTGAGTTCTCTCGAACTCGGTTTTCTTGGCGCACTGCTCTCTGTAGGCTTCGATCTCATCCATGTTGGTGATCTCGGAAGCATACTTGTCGATCATCGGATGCTCGGGAGCGATTACCATGAACGTTACACCGAAAAGGGTGTCCGGACGGGTGGTATAGATCTCGAAAGTGTCTTCCTTGCCGGCCAGCCGGAAATTCACCATGGCACCGGTGGATTTTCCGATCCAGTTCACCTGCTGCTGGCGGATGTTCGGAAGGTAGTCCACCGTATCCAGTCCCTCAAGCAGTTTATCCGCGTATTCAGTGATGCGCAGATACCATACCGCCTTGGACTTCTGAATGATGTCGCTATGGCAGATATCGCATTTTCCGCCCTGGCTGTCCTCGTTGGAGAGAACAACTTTACAGGAAGGACAGTAGTTGACCAGCGCCACATCACGGAATACCAGTCCGGCATCAAAAAGTTTCAGGAAGATCCACTGAGTCCATTTGTAGTAATCCTCGTCTGTCGTATCGATGACACGGTCCCAGTCGAAGGAAAAACCGACTTTTTTGAGCTGTTCCGAGAAACGCGCAATGTTTTCATCCGTGATCTTTCTGGGATGCTTTCCTGTCTTGATGGCATAGTTTTCCGTCGGAAGTCCGAATGCATCGAATCCGATCGGGAACAGCACATTGTAGCCTTCCATCCTGCGCTTTCTGGAAATAACTTCCAGTCCGGAATAAGCCTTAATGTGACCTACATGCATTCCGGCACCGCTCGGATACGGGAATTCAACCAGTCCGTAGAATTTCGGCCGGCTGTCATTGTCCTTTGCCTTGAAAACGCCGGCTTCCTCCCATTTTTTCTGCCATTTCGGCTCAATTTTTCTAAATTCGTGTCTCATAGCCTTCTCCAGTCTCTTCCTGTTTCTTTATTCACAACCATTTCTGGATTTTATCACACACGGCACCTATCGTCAATAACGGCCTGAAATGGCCTGCATGGCGTCCCGGACGGTCCTGACACCGATCAGGCGGATCCCTTCTATCCTTCTGGCCTGCTTTTTACAGACCTCCGGAAGAATGACCGTCTCGAATCCCAGTTTCTTAGCCTCCTGCACACGCTGTTCCGTCATGCTGACGGCTCTTACCTCTCCGGAAAGCCCCACCTCTCCGAAAGCCATTGTTTTCTCATCGATGGGAATATCCCTGCTGCTGGAGATCACAGCCAGCACGATCCCCAGGTCTATGGCAGGTTCCTGCATACGTATCCCGCCGGCAATATTGATATAAGCGTCACAGTTGGAAAGCTGCAGTCCCGCACGCTTTTCAAGCACGGCCAGCAGCAGATTGACACGGTTCAGATCGGTACCTGCCGCAGTCCTCCGGGGATAGGCCAGCGTGCTGCGGCTGATCAGCGCCTGTACTTCGATCAGAACCGGCCTGGTCCCTTCCATGGAGCACGCGACGATGGATCCGGAAGCCCCCTCCGGCTTCCCGCTGAGCATATATTCCGACGGGTTTTCCACCTCCGTCAGCCCGCTTCCCCGCATCTCGAAGACCCCGATCTCGTTGGTGGAGCCGAACCTGTTCTTGACGCCCCGCAGGATCCGGTACACGGCATTTCTCTCACCTTCGAAATACAGCACCGTATCCACCATATGTTCCAGCACGCGGGGACCGGCCACGACGCCTTCTTTTGTTACATGGCCGACGATGAAAACCGTTATATTCAGCGTCTTCGCGATCTGCATCAGTGCTCCGGTCGTCTCCCGCACCTGCGAAACACTTCCCGGAGCCGATGACACCGTCTCGTTGTACATAGTCTGTATGGAATCTATGATCACGATCTCGGGCATCAGTCTCTGTATCACTTCACGGATATCCGCCACGTTCGTCTCGCACAGCAGAAGAAGGTTCTCCGAAAACTCTCCCATTCTCTCGGCGCGCATCTTGATCTGCTGCAGGGATTCCTCTCCCGAAACATACAGGACTTTTCTTCCGGCAGCCGCCAGATTCCTGCAGGTCTGCAGCAGCAGCGTGGATTTGCCGATCCCGGGGTCTCCGCCGACCAGGACCAGAGAGCCCGTCACGATCCCTCCGCCAAGAACACGGTCCAGTTCCCCGATCCCGGTGGATATTCTGGCTGTCTCCCCGACGGTGACGGCCGTGATCTTAACGGGCTCGGCGGGTTTTCTGGAAATTCCCGACACAGTTTTTGCGGAGGATACCGTTACCGGTTCCTCCGCGAACGTATTCCATTCATGGCACCCCGGGCACTGGCCCATCCATTTGGAAGCCTCGAACCCGCAGTTCTGACAGAAAAAAATGCTTTTTGCCTTAGCCATCTGTTTCCTCTCTTAAAGTACGGAACGAATCAGAATGTTCCCCTTCTGCACAGCTATTTTCACGGTATCTCCGGCATGGATCTCTCCGGCCAGAAGTTTTTCTGCCAGCTGATCCTCCACCTTCGTCTGAATTGCCCGCCGCAGAGGTCTGGCTCCGTATTTCGCGTCAAATCCCGCCTCGGCCAGAGTCTCCTTGACAGCCGGAGAAAATGAGACCTTCAGCTGCATCTGATCCCGGCATCTGGCGGCCAGCTCCTTCAGCATCAGTCCGGCGATCTCACCAATCTCCTTCTTCCCGAGGGAGTGGAAAACGATCATGTCATCGATACGGTTCAGAAACTCCGGCTTGAAGATGCGCTTTACTTCCTCCATGACAGAAGACTTCATCGACTCGTAATTCTTCTTCTCGTCATTTCCGGCTCCGAATCCCAGATGTTTCGGGGCAATGATGGACTGGGCGCCGGCATTGGACGTCATGATCAGGATCGTGTTCTTGAAATCGATCTTTTTCCCGTGTCCGTCCGTGATGTGCCCCTCGTCCAGAACCTGCAGAAGAATATTGAAGACATCCGGATGCGCTTTTTCGATCTCGTCCAGAAGAACGACGGAATAAGGATTCCGGCGCACTTTCTCCGAAAGCTGCCCGCCTTCCTCATATCCTACGTATCCGGGAGGCGAACCGACCAGCTTTGAAACACTGTGCTTTTCCATATATTCGGACATATCGACCCGGATCACGGACTGTTCGGAGCCGAACACTGCCTCCGCCAGGGCTTTGGACAGTTCTGTCTTTCCGACACCCGTGGGGCCAAGGAACAGGAACGAACCGATGGGTCTCTTCGGATCCTTCAGGCCCGCACGGCCTCTCCGGATGGCACGGCTGACAGAAAGGACTGCTTCCTCCTGTCCCACGATCCGGTTATGAAGCGTCTTGTCCAGATTCAGCAGTTTTTTCCCTTCATCAGCTCCAAGTCTCTGAACAGGGATCCTGGTCCACAAGGAGACAACAGCCGCAACATCCTCCTCCGTAACAACGCCGGGATGTGAAGCCTGTTTTTTCTCCGTTCTGGCTCTCTGCTTTTCAAGCTGCCCTCTCTTCAGGGCGGCCAGTTCGTGCATTTCCTTTGCCTTCAGGATATCTCCCGCCTTCAGCGCAGCCTCCGTTTCCTCCTCTGCACTGAGCAGTTCCGCCGTCAAAGCTTCCGTCTCATCGGCAGGATCATAACTGCCGATGCGGACCCTGGCGCACGCTTCATCCATCAGGTCAATGGCCTTGTCAGGCAGGAAACGGTCGTTGATATATCTCACGGAAAGCTTTACCGCGGCGTCTATCGCGTCGTCGCTGATGCTCACCTGATGATGTTTCTCGTAGACCGGACGGATCCCTTTAAGGATATCCAGCGTTTCCTGCTGGGAAGGTTCCTCCACCTGGACAGGCTGAAAACGCCGTTCCAGCGCAGGATCCTTCTCAATATATTTCCGGTACTCATCCAGCGTGGTCGCGCCGATCATCTGGATCTCGCCCCGCGAAAGCGCGGGCTTCATGATATTGGAAGCATCAAGGGAACCTTCCGCGCTGCCCGCACCGATAATGGTGTGCAGCTCGTCCACAAACAGCAGAATGTTCCCGCTGTCGGTCACCTCTTTCAGGATCTTCTTGATCCGCTCCTCAAACTCTCCCCTGTACTTGGATCCGGCGACCATCTGTGCCATATCCAGGGTTACCACCCGTTTCCCCCGAAGGATCTCGGGAACACTTCCCTGAACGATCTTCTGGGCAAGGCCTTCCACAATCGCGGTTTTTCCCACGCCCGGTTCACCGGTCAGGCAGGGATTGTTTTTGGTCCGTCTGCAGAGGATCTGCAGAATACGTCCTGTTTCGCCTGTCCTCCCGATTACGTGGTCAAGCCTGCCTTCCTCTGCCAGCCTGGTAAGATCCCTGCTGAACTGGTCAAGCAGCGGCGTGGCAGATCCTCCGGTCTCTCTGGCCGCCTTTGTCTCTCTGGCGATCTCCTTGTACTGTTCTTCAGTGACTCCCATCACTTTCAGGATTTCCAGATACATACGCTGAATATTGACGTCGAGCGTATGAAGCAGCCTCGTCGCCACGCATTCCACATCCGTCAGAAGGGAAAGCAGTATATGTTCGGTGCCGGTCTTTTCACTGTGGAACAGGCCGGCCTGGATCGCGCTGTTTCCGAGAATGCTCCCGGCTCTGGGCGTCCAGTCTTCCGTTTTCCGCACAGATTCCCCATCCGGCGCGATCAGCTCACCGATCAGTTCTTTCAGTCTGGCCTCTTCCACGCCGTACTTTCTGAGGATCATGCCGGCCGTGCCGTTTTTCTCTTCAAGAAGGCCAAGAAGAATATGCTCGGATCCGGCAAGGACCTGACCGCTCTTCCTGGCAGCAAGACGGGCCAGCCGCAGAGCGCTGGCCGCATTGTTTGTATACTCGTTCACTTATTATCTCCATCCATGGCCTGCATGCAGTGATGCAGATCTTCTCTTTTCAGTCATCCGTTCACAGCCGGAATTACAGGTTGTTATCGTAGCGGTCATAGATCTCATCTACCATACGGTGGATTTCCTCACGGGAAACATTCTTGCACCATCCTTTGGCAAGGATCACCTGCAGCCGGTTTCTGATCTCCTGAAGCGCCCTGGTCTTTCCTTCATCCACCGCCACCACGGCCCCGCGCCGCCGGTCGATCGTCACAAAGCCTTCCTGTCTCAGCACCGTGTAGGCTTTATTTACCGTGTGCATATTAATGCCCACATCCTCGGCCAGCTGTCTTACGGAAGGCAGAGTGTCCCCTTCCTGCAGATTGGACAGCGCGATCCCCATAATGATCTGGTTGCGAAGCTGCATGTAAATTGCTTCCTCACTTTGAAAATCGATCTGAATAAGCATAATTCATGCCTCCTGTTCTGTTATATGTATGATATAACAAGTGGGCATCACTGTCAACAACTCCTGGCTGATTTGCAGATTCTGCACTAAAAAACCATTACGTACTATGATCATCTATCTGGCCGGACCCTGATATATTCCCTGTTCAGGAGCAGTCTGCCAGAATATGCTCCACTCAATGGCTCATGTACGTAATGGCTTTCATTCTTTTTAAGGTAAACCAGCAGCTGGACTTCCGTCTTTGAGATCAGGCGGGATCCGCTGACGTCCCTCAAATACACATTGCCGCCTGCTTACAGCTCGATCATCGTGACATCCACATTTTTCTGCTGTTCTTCGCTGACCTTCACCGGGCGTCTGCGGCTCTTCTTCACCGGTTTCTGATACTCCGGAGGATTCTTCTGCACTTTTCTTGCATGCTCAGGCTTCGGAACCTGCGCGGGGTCATCCTGGGTTTCGGTTTCAGGCTGCATCGGAAGCGGATCCAGATTGGTCTCCTCCTGAACAGCTTCTTCCCCGACATACACACCGCCGTCTTCTGCCGGCATTTCCTGTGTGCTTTCCTCATAATCGGAGGATACTTCGGGGGCAGCTTCCTCAGCCCCGTTATCCGTTACATAATCCTGTGAGCCGGCATCACTGTAATCATCCTGCACGGCTGCCGTCTCATCATACGCTTCATCCGCATATTCTTCGTATGCGTCCCCGTAAGCCTCGCCCTGTGCACCGTTCTCCTGGTATTCTTCCGGAAGGTTCGCGACAAAAGCACGGTAGCGTTTTAATTCCTTGCGCAGATCGCGCTTTTTCAGGGTCAGGAAAATCAGGGCGAAAAGCAGGAGGACACAGAACCCGATCAGACCGTAAAGGACCCGCATGATCAGGTTCAGCCGGTCTCTGAGGTTCACGGTCTCCGCTTTCAGCTTCGCGATGGTGTTCTCAGCTTCCTCAAGAGAACTCCGGTCTACTTTTACAAAGCGGGGATCCTCCGTCTCCGGCTCTGTCTCCGGCTCGGTAGGCGGTTCTGTCTGGGCTTCCGTCGGTGCTTCCGTAGGAGCTTCTGTCGGCGGTTCCGTCTGAGGCGGCTCGGTCTCCACAAACCGGTCCGGGTCTGCCACTACCTGAAGCCGGTAGGTAAATGCCGATCCGTTCACAGCTTCAACCACAATGCTCACGTTTCCGTTTCCGGCATTCAGTTCCGTGCCGTCTATCTGTACGACCCTCGCGTTTGGATTGGACGTAACCGGAGCCAGATCCAGCTTTTCCGTTCCTGTCGGAACAGACACCGTGTATTCCGTAATGCCATAGCCGAAATCCGGGGTTACGACCGCGCCTTCCGTTGTGATACCAAGATCGGAAAGAGAATTGTCGTCATCCGATGCAAAAACCGACCAGGAACCAAGTACGCACAGGATGGCTGCCAGCAGCAGCGGAATTCCCATGCGCTTTATTATGTTTTTCATTACAAAGCACCTTCCTTCGCCTCATCAATCGCCTTACCGATATCATGGCGGTAATACTTGTTTTCAAACCAGACTTTATCCGCGGCGGCGTAAGCATTCGC
>CACZSG010000231.1 GCA_902783665.1 uncultured Lachnospiraceae bacterium
TAAAATTACTGGTAAAGATGGAAAAACAGTGTATAATAGGGAAAAAGCGCGAAGGAGAAGCAGATGAAATTCAGTGAACTGAAACAGAAACTGTCCAAAATGACCGATGACGAGATCGCCGACTACCTGGACAATATGCAGGAGCGCGGAAAGTACGCAAAAATCCGTCTGGACGGCATTTATGAAAATCTTTTCGAGCTGGATCCCGAGGACGGCTGTGTGTTCTGGACCTGCCCCAACCACGGGGAATGCGAGGCTGACCTGATGGACCTGTTCTTCGGCGGAGCTGTCATGCTGAAGAACCTGGAGGATCATGGCTGCGGCTTTGACGAGGATGAATGATGGGGTCTGACCCCCGGAAAGAGGAAACATGAGAATTGCAGTAACCTATGAAAACGGAGAAATCTTTCAGCATTTCGGACATACCGAACAGTTTAAAGTTTATGAAGCAGAGGACGGAAAGATTGTAAGCAGCGAAGTGATCGGTTCGAATGGAAGCGGTCATGGCGCTCTTGCCACGCTTCTGGCGGGACAGGGCATTGATGTGCTGATCTGCGGCGGAATCGGCGGCGGTGCGCAGGCGGCGCTGGCGGAACAGGGCATCGAGCTGTGTGCCGGACAGAGCGGGAACGCGGATGAGGCGGCGGAAGCTTTTCTGCGCGGCGAGCTGGTGAACAGCGGAGCGAACTGCGATCACCACGGAGAAGGCCATTCCTGCGGCCATCACGGAGACGGAGAACACTGCGGCCATCATGACGGTGAAGAGCATTGCGGCAGCCACGGCGGATGCCATAAGGAGCCGGCCATCCAGGGAAGAAACGTGGGAAAGACCTGCCGCACCCATTATCGCGGAACCTTCAATGACGGGACCCAGTTCGACTCTTCCTATGACCGCGGTGAACCGCTGGAATTCGTCTGCGGCGCCGGCATGATGATCAAAGGTTTTGATGCGGCAGTGGCTGATATGGAGGTGGGCCAGACGGTCAATGTCCATCTGATGCCTTCGGAAGCCTATGGAGAGGTGGATCCGAATGCCTTCTTTACGGTACCGCTGGCACAGCTTCCCGGAGCGGAGGATCTTCCGGTGGGTGTTCAGGTCTATCTGCAGAACCAGTTCGGCCAGCCCTTCCCGGTGAAGGTGGCGGCAAAGGACGAGAGCACCATCACCTTCGACGCCAACCATGAGATGGCCGGCAAAGAACTGAATTTCGCCATCGAACTGGTGGAAGTACTCGATAAATAAACGAAGAAAGGGCCGGAGGAGTTCCGGAAGGGAATTCCTCTGCGGCTCCTTACCCGGGAGGGTATCGACATGACAGTTACTTATGCGCTTACGGCATCGCTGCTGTTCCTGGGCCTGACGTTAATGCTGTTCGACGTGAACAGCAAACTGAAAAACAGTGATCACCGCAGAATTTCGCTGATCCTGATCGGGACCAGTCTCTTTTACGTTGCCATGGACTGTCTGTGGATCGTCGTCTATACGGCTGTGGATTTTCACCGGGGCCTTTTTATTCTGCTCAATTTCCTGTTTTATCTGGTCTACATCACACTTCCCTATATCTGGTTTCTGTTCGCGAAGCACTTTGCGGGCAGCCGCATCACGGAGCGAAAGTGGAACGTGCTCTTTGCCATTCCCTGGTTCTTTAACCTGGCACTGGTGATCCTGACCATGTTCGGAGCCGGACTTCTCTGGGAGATCGGCGATGCTTCCGCCCGTTACACGCGGGGGCCGCTGTTCAGCATTTTTTCCAATGTCAACATTATCTATTATTTCATCGCAGTCATTGGAATCATCGTTCTTCTGATCAACGGCAGAGGCGCGGACCGCAGAACTCTGCTGACCGTGCTGGGTTTTTCCCTTATTCCGGCCCTGGGCGTATTCATCTACACCTACTGGATCTCGGTGGATGCCATCTATCCCTTCCAGCCCTGCTGCTTTTTCCTGGGCGTCATGTTTGCTTACATTCTTCTTCTCGGGGAGATCCATAAAAAGGCGGAGGCCGAGAACCTGCGCCTGGCAGAAGAGGCGAAAGCGGCCGGCCGGCTTGCGGATCTGATGGGTTCTGTCGGAGCGCTGCTGACCAACATGCCTGCCATGACTTTTTCCAAGGATGTGCAGACGGGAAAATATATGGCATGCAACCAGTCATTTGCAGAATATGCCCATAAAAAATCCCCTGATGAAGTGGTAGGGCTGACGGATCATGAGATCTTCGACCCCGTGACGGCAGAGCACTTCGTGGAGGACGACCGTAAGGCGACTGCCATGGAAAAACCCTATGTCTTCTTTGAGGATGTTCCGGATGCGGTGGGTGTTCCCCGGAACCTGCAGACAACGAGGCTGACCTTCACGGACGGTTCCGGACGGCTGTGTCTTCTGGGCATGTGCGTGGATGTAACTGATATGACCAGAACAAAGCAGGCGGAGGCCGAAGGACGCATCCGCAGGCAGGAACTGGAAGAGAAACTGGCCCTGCAGGAAAAACTGCTGCAGAGAGACCGGCAGCGGGAGCAGCAGGACAGAATGATCTCGGCTCTGTCCGCCGATTACTGGAGCGTCTACTATCTGGAACTGGAGAAAGATGAGGGCGTCTGCTACCGCTCCCATGCGGATCTGGACGGGACGGGCTTCAAGGCAGGGGAGCGCTTCCCCTATCTGGCAGCCGTCACAAGATACGCGAACCAGTACATTATGGAGCAGTACCGGGAGGAATTCCTTCGGTTCATCCGGCCGGAGTCGATCCGGGAAGGACTCAGGAAAAGTCACGTCATCTCCTATACTTATATGGTGAGCCGGCATGGAACAGCTTCCTACGAAACCGTGCGTTTTGCCGCTGTGGAGAACACAGAGCATGCGGAAGGAAACAGAGTGGACCATGTAAGCGCCTGCTTCTCGGATACGGACGCCGAGATCCGCAGAACCATAGAACAGAATGAAACCCTGGCGGAGGCCCTTGCGGCAGCCGAGGAGGCGAACCGGGCGAAGACCACCTTCCTGTCCAACATGAGCCATGAGATCCGGACGCCGATGAACGCGATCATCGGGCTGGATAAAATTGCTCTGCACGACCCGGGATTGTCGGACCAGACCAGGGAGTACCTGGAAAAGATCGGCACTTCCGCTCATCATCTGCTTGGGATCATCAATGATATTCTGGACATGAGCCGCATTGAATCCGGACAGATGGCCATTAAAAATGAAGCCTTCTCTTTCATGAACATGCTGGCGCAGATCAACACCATCATCAGCGGGCAGTGCCATGAGAAGGGGATCACCTATGACAGCCGTATCATCGGCAGCGTCCAGGAGGCCTACGTCGGTGACGACCTGAAGCTGCGGCAGGTTATGATCAACATTCTCGGAAATGCGGTGAAATTCACCCCCCAGGGAGGGACTGTGACATTCACTTCCGAGGAGACCGCGCATTATAACGGAAAATCCACGCTGCGCTTTGTTGTCAGCGATACAGGCATCGGCATGAGTCAGGAATATCTGCCGAAGATCTTCGACGCCTTTTCGCAGGAGGATTCCTCCACCACCAGCAAATACGGCAGCACGGGCCTGGGACTTCCGATCACCCGGAGCATTGTCGAGCGGATGAACGGAAACATAGAAGTTCAGAGCGAAAAGGGAAAGGGAAGTACCTTTACGGTCACCATTACCCTTGAGAATGTGGCCCCGGAACAGCAGGAAAGCGTTCAGCCGGCGTCAGGCAGAAGCGAGGACATTCTGAAAGGCCGCCGTATCCTCCTGGCCGAGGATATCGAGGTAAACGCAGAGATCATGATGATGGTGCTTTCCATGCGTGAAATGGAAGTGGAACATGCCTTAAACGGACGGATTGCCACGGAAATGTTTGCAGAGCACAAGGCGGGTTATTATGACGCGGTCCTGATGGACATGCGCATGCCTGAGATGGACGGCCTTGAAGCAACCCGCACCATCCGCGCCATGGACCGCGGGGACGCGAAGACCATTCCCATCATTGCACTTACTGCGAATGCCTTTGATGAAGATGTACAGCGCAGCATGCAGGCGGGGCTGAATGCCCATCTTTCCAAACCGGTGGAGCCGGAGGTCCTGTTCGAAACGCTGGAGAAACTGATCAGGCGCTGAGGACGGAAAACGTAAAAATGATGTACACTGCAAAAAGAAAACCGACAGACCATCTGCCGGTTTTCTTTTTTGTAACGCCGCATATGTTTTTATGCCGGCTGTATTTGTCTTTTCATGCATTTTCAGCTGCCTTTGCATGCCCTGCCAGATTGTACGCAAGAATGCCGAGGATGACAATGACAGCCCCTGCCACAGAAAGCTTCCCGAGCTTTTCTCCGTAAAACACTGCTACCAGCACCGGGTTCAGGATGGGCTCCAGCGCGTTGATGATGGAGGCCGTGACTGGATTGGTGTACTTTGTTCCGATGGAAAAGAAGATATAGGCAAGTCCCACCTGCACGGCGCCAAGAAGAAATACGGGGATCAGCACGGAGGGGCCGAACTGTGTTTCCGCGGATACCAGGGGCGTCAGCAGAAGGCCGCAGAGCAGCTGCCCGAAAAACATGGAGGAGAGCGCGTCCCCCTTCTCGAACTGGTTCAGCATGAACACGCCTGCATAGAAGAGGCCGGACAGCAGCGCCAGAAAATCACCCAGTATCCTGCCTGCGGACAGACTTTCGAAGAAAAAGCACAGGATTCCGGCCAGCACCACCACGATGGCAGCCAGCTCCCGCTTCCCGGGTTTCTGACGGAAGAACAGGTACATGAGAAGGATGATCCAGACAGGAGCCGTATACTGCAGAATAATGGTATTTCCGGCAGTGGTCAGTTTGTTGGCAATGGCAAACAGAGTGGTAACCCCTGCCATGGAAACGGCCCCCATAAAGACGGTAAAATTGAAACGAAGCCGGTGATGTTTCAGCAGGATAAAAAGCCCGATGACACAGCTGGCGATCAGGTTGCGGGCCCCGTTGATGGCAAGCGGGTTCCAGGGAATCAGCTTGATCAGGAGACCTCCCAGAGAAAAACAGAAAGAGGCGCACAGCATGGCTGCGGTACCTTTCCTTTTGTTCTGCAATGATTCGGAGACGGATGGTTCAGATGTCATGAGTGGTCACCTCGGATGCGGAATGATACTGGAAAAAACTATACCTGTTCCGGCCGGAAAATGCAAATCATTCCTGAGATATTTTCAGGCAGCATCATTTATCAGGCAGGAACCGCTGACGGTATGCCGGGTTCTGGGTTATTCCCGGGATGAACACTTTTGAACGTATCATGAACGCACATATAAAGCACATTTAAAGCAGATATTCATATTTCAAATCTGTGCTAAAAGATGATATAATGAAGCATTAGAACCACATTATCTTCTGCCGTCATCTGTCCGGCGGAAATCTGTTCGGAGAAAGATACCAAGGGAGGTTCGATATGCCGCTTATTACCTGTAATTTCATCTCATACACCCTGAAACGGGCCATGAATGTCCATGTGATTCTTCCGGGACTTACTTCCACCGAGTGTGAAGGAAAAAATCCGACCCATAAGCCGCGCCACAAATACCCGGTCCTGTACCTGCTGCACGGATACTGGAACGATTACAGCGGGTGGGAACGCTATACCAGCATCGAGCGCTATGCCGAGGAAAGGCAGATCGCCGTGGTGACGTTCTCCGGAGAGAACAACTTCTACATCGACCTGAACAATATCAAGGAGCAGGGACCTGTGCAGGGAATCTTTGAACCGGATTATGAGACCTTTGTGGTAAAGGAACTTCCGGATTTTGTCACGAACACATTCCCGATCTCCAAAAAGCCTGCGGATACCTATATCGCGGGCCTTTCGATGGGAGGCTTCGGAGCGATGGTGAACGGCTTCGGACATCCGGACAGATACCGCGCCGTCGGTTCGTTTTCGCCGCTGCCTTCACACCGGCGGGACGACTACCGGTCCGGGGATAAGACGCCGGCATACCTGAAAAAAATCGAGCCTCTCGAGCTGATCCTGAAAGCGCAGAAGCGAGGGAAGCTCCCGGCCCTGTATTATGCCTATGGAGCGAAGGATTTCCTGTTTGACATGCAGGAATGGTTCCGCGAGGAACTGGAGAAGCATGAGGTGCCCTTCACACTGGAGGTACTGCCGGAATATGGCCATGAATGGGCTTTCTGGGATATGCAGGTAAAGAAGTTCCTTGACTGGATCCCCAGAACAGACGAATACTACCTTGAGGCACCTTTAAGGAATATCTGATCTGCCTGGACCGTCTGAACCGTTTTAGCCGGAAATCTGCAGAGAATGATAGACAGATACCCATTGAAAGAACCGTGGAGAATCTGCCGCGGAACAACAGAATGAACCCGAAATAAAAATATACCAGGAGGCTGTAATGTCGCTGACACATGATACACTGCAGGAGATTGCCTGCCGCTTTGCAATAGAAGAAGGAAAGATATCCGTCACCCCGTTCGGACACGGGCACATCAATTCTACGTACCTTGTGGAATACGACGGTGACGGGGCCGGGGAAAAACGCCTGATCCTTCAGAAAGTGAACACCACGGTCTTTCCGAAGATCCGGGAACTGACGGACAATATGGCGGCGGTGACCTCCTTCCTTCAGAAAAAGATCGCCGGGGAGGGGGGAGACCCTCGCAGGGAGACGCTGAACATGATCCCGCTTGTCAGCGCGTCGGAA
>CACZSG010000232.1 GCA_902783665.1 uncultured Lachnospiraceae bacterium
ACGCTGGGGAAAATAGCGGAAGGCCTTTCGTTCAAGGAGTCTTTTTTCAGGCTCTATGAAGCGCTGAAGGCCCATCCGTCCTTTTTCAAGAACGCCCTGTCTTCCGATGAACCGAACGGACTGAAGCAGTATATCTTCCGGAAAAGCTATGAGACATATGATCAGCTGCTGAAAAAGCAGGGCATCGATACAGACTCCACCTATTACAGATGGCTGCTGACCGGATATCTGAAAGGCGCGCTGGAAGTGACCTGCATCTGGGTGGAGCAGGACATGAAGGAACCGATCGATTTTCTTTTCCATGTCAGCTATGAACTGATCCCTCATGAGATCCAGATCCATCTGGCACTTGCCTATATGTAGGCTGTCTGGGACAGATGCTGCCCATTGTTTCTTGCCATAAACATCCGTTTTTTTTAAAATGATAGAAGCAGATTTAATCGTGACTAACCTGGAGCAATTAGAAACGTGATTTACAGAACAGGAGGTTCGAGATGGCATCTAAACAGATCAGCAGACGTGATTTTTTAAAGGGCACTGCTGCATCCGCGGCAACAATAGCGGCAGCCGGACTGCTGGGGACTTCCGCCTTTGCGGAAGAAGGCACAGCGGAACAGGTGAACTGGGATCGCGAATATGATGTGATCATTGCCGGCGCGGGCGGAACAGGTGTTTCGGCAGCGGCAGCCGCGAAAGAGGCGGGCGCCAGTGTGATCGTATTCGAAAAAGCCGGGATCATAGGCGGAACCACCAATTATTCCGGCGGTGTCATGCAGGCAGCCGGGACAAAATATCAGAAAGAGTTTACTTCCTTCCAGGACGATACGCCCGAGACCCATGCAGCTGAATGGATCGCGGAAGGGGAAGGCCATCTGGATGAGGATCTTGTGAAAGATCTCGCCAATGGTGCCCCGGAGTGTATTGACTGGCTTGCGGATACCTGCGGTATTGAATGGACGTCCGTCTATGGCCACTGCCATGTTCCGTATGTTGACAACGCCCTGATGGCCGACCGGATCCATGTCTACAAGGACGGCGGCGCATCCGGTTCAGGCGGCATCTATGTGCAGGCGGTATGGAAATACGCGGAAGGTCTGGGCGCAGAGCTTGAGACAAATACGGAAGTGACAGATCTTATCGTAGAAAACGGAAGAGTTGTCGGCGTCGAGATCACCGTTGACGGAAACAAGTCCTACGTGAAGGCCAACAAGGGTGTCATTCTTGCCACGGCCGGGGTGGACCACAACGTGGAGATGTCCAGAGAACTGAATCCTCAGCAGTACTGGATCAATACCCAGTATCCGGCGACAAACCTCTGTGCGGCTACGGATACGGGAGACGGGATCCGTATGGGCCTGAAGCTGGGCGCTGCCTTTGTATACGGCGGCACCATCGATTTCTGCGGGGCCACGGGCGCTGCCACGGACAACCGCACGCCTATTTTCCCTGAATTCATCGTAAACAAAGCGGGACAGCGTTTTGTCTGCGAGGACGCGACCTATGCCTACCATTACAGAGCCATTTTCCAGCAGGAGAAAGCAACGGGCGCTCCCACCTGGATGATCTTCGGCAACGGCGGCGGCGGAACTGACGCTGTTGTCGGCAGGACCGACGGAACCAGCTATGCCTGGGCCGGCGAAAAACTTCAGGAAGCCATCGACGCCGGAACCATTATCACGGCCGATACCATTGAAGAGCTTGCCGAAAAGATCGGTGTAAACCCGAAAGGACTTTCCAGAACCCTTGCGGCATGGAACGAAGACCGGGCAGAAGGAAATGAAGATCCCTTCGGACGTATTGAAGGCCTTGACGTGATCGAGGCGCCGTTCTATGCTTACCAGAATGTTCCGTTCAATCTGGGTGCTTTAGGCGGCCTGAAGATCAACAGAAGCTGCCAGGTTCTTAACGTGAGCGATGAAGTTATCCCGGGCCTGTACGCGGCCGGCCTGAACGCGGGCGGCTGGGTTGGACCTTATTATCCCGGTTCCGGAACAGCCATCATCGGCACCTGCTATTTCGGAAGAGTTGCCGGAAAAGCTGCAGCCGAAGAGGCATAATCATTACTTCAGACAGTTTCTCTTATTCGTTTCCCCTTTTGCCCTCGTCCGGAATGATCCGGCCGGGGGCTTTTTATGTGGAAATCCTTGTATATTTCGTGTATGATGTTTGTACTCATGCATATTCCGTGTATGATGGCTGTATATGAGAAACAATGCCGGGAAGGTTCACGCGGGCAGCGACTGCCTGGATATCCGCGTAAAACCTTTGCGGCAAATACATGTGTCATTGTAAAGGAGTATATGTAAATGAAAATCAGGAAGGCGTCTGCAAACGATCTGAAGGCCGTCTGCGGCATTTATCAGGATATACATACGGCTGAGGAATCAGGAAGAGCCGTGATCGGCTGGGAACGGGGAGTCTATCCGACTGAGCGTACAGCGTCAGAAGCCCTGCAGCGAGGGGATCTCTTTGTGCTTGAGGCCGAAGGCCGGGTCCGTGCCTGCGCCATCATCAATCAGGAACAGCTCCCTTCCTATGAAGCGGCAGACTGGAGATATCCCGCGCGGACAGATCAGGTGATGGTGCTGCATACGCTGGTTGTCTCTCCTGACAGCGTGGGAAGAGGGTACGGAAAAGAGTTTGTATCTTTCTATGAGACCTATGCAGCGGAGCATGGCTGCCGTGCACTCAGAATGGATACCAATGAAAAAAATGTCCGCGCCAGAGCCATGTACAGATCCCTGGGATATCGTGAGGCGGGGATCGTTCCAACCGTATTCAACGGCATTGAAGGAGTTCATCTGGTACTTCTGGAGAAACAGGCCGGCCCCGATTACAGAATGATGGGGGAACAGCTGAAAGCCCTGGCAGAGACGGATGCCTGGTATGTGCCGCTTTTGTCGAATGCTTCCGCGCTGCTGTATGAACAGCTGGAAAGGATCAACTGGGCCGGATTTTATCTGGTGCGGGAAGATCATCTTGTCCTTGGACCGTTCCAGGGGAAAACAGCCTGCATTCACATCGGGTACGGAAAAGGCGTCTGCGGCACCGCATGGGAGAGGAACGACACGGTTCTGGTGGAAGATGTACACAGCTTCCCCGGGCATATCGCCTGTGACAGTGCTTCCCGTTCGGAGATCGTGATACCGGTGCGGAAAAACGGATGCGTGAAAGCGGTGCTTGATATAGACAGCCCGGAGTACAGCCGTTTTTCGGAGTATGACCGCCGGGGTCTGGAAGAATTTGTACGTATACTGGAAGAAAGGGCGGAGTTTTAAAATGGCTGAAGAAGAACGCTGGACCATGCATGGTCTTTCCCGACAGGATCCTGCCTGTATCCAGTCCTGTGATCAGCTGGAGGAATATATCCTGAAAGTCGGATTCCTTCCGCTTTTCCGCAACGAGATTCCCGGCTTTTCGGCAGAAGAGCATACCTGCGCCGAGGACTGGTTCTCCGGAGATCCGGAAAGAGATCCATGGGAATGGCGGAAACTGCTGGCACAGCGGGGAAATGTGGCCTACGGCAAATTTTTTGATAAAAAAGCCGGATTCATTTCCAGAGAGTGGTTTCCCGTGTTTGCCAATTACCGCAGGGACGGATACGATTTTGATGCCCGCTGGGATGATGAGCTGGCGGGGATCCGCAGCAAGAAGATCATGGACCTGTATATGGAAGAACAGTCGGAGAGGGAGCTTTATTCCTTTGAAGTGAAGGATCTTGCCGGCTTCAAAAAAGACGGGGAAAAGAACTTTGAAGGAGAGATCACGCTGCTTCAGATGCAGACCTATCTTGTGGTGCGCGATTTCAGGAGACGGGTGAACAGACAGGGAAAGGAATACGGCTGGGGGATCGCGGTCTACTGCACACCGGAACATCTCTGGGGACGTGAGTATGTGACATCCGGGTACCGGGAAGACCCGAAGAACAGCGCAAAAAAGATTTTTGAGCATATGGCGCTTCTGTATCCGGATGCATCCGTCAGACAGATCCTGAAGGTCACAGGCTTGAGAGAGACAGGAGGAAACCGTCAGCGGAATGTCCTCCCATATCCGGACAATCTGGTGAAAGCGCTGAAGATCGAGAATTTCACGCCGGAGATCCTGACGGAGGATCTGAGGGCAGGCCTTGTCGTGGCCGTCGGACAGCTGCGTGAAAAGCAGCAGCGTGTGATCCGCATGAAATATGAGGAGCACAGAAGCAACGAAGAGATAGGAAAGGAGATGGATCGGGCGGCCGGAACCATCGGGACCTATCATACCAAGGCACTGGGGAAGCTTCGCTGGCCCTCTGTCAGCGCCTGGTATCTGGCCGGGTACGAGCAGACCCTGCGCAGCTTTCTGAAAAGGAAAGGCCTGCAGGCGCCGGATGCTCCTTTTGACCCGGAACGGAAAACGGACGCAGAGGATTACTGCATCCGGATCGGACTTTCACTGAAACAGTTTGAAGTGTTTCTGGACCATGAGGTGAGAACGATCGCAGATCTGGCAGCCGTGACGAAGGCGAAGGGCTGGTACAGAGATTATAAAGGAATCGGGCCGAAATCGGCGGCGGAGATTGAACGTAAGCTGCAATCCGTCCATCCGGCATAACAGTGATGCCATTCACGTATATTTCGTACAGGTAAAAGAGAAAGGCAGCTTCCGCGGATCAATGCGAAGAAGCTGCCATTTTATTTATTGTATGTCAGTTATCAGATGTACTGCACAACGGCTCACAGATGTGCCACATAACGTTTCTCATCTGCCTGCTGCAGACAGCTGTCCGGATTACATGCTGGTATATCCGCCGTCGACGGGAAGGATGACCCCGTTCACATAGGTGCTTGCGGGAGAGGCCAGGAAGATGGCTGCGGTATCAAGTTCGCCTTCTTTTCCGTAGCGCTCCATGGGGATCATGGTTCTGGCGTAATTCTGGAAGAACTCGGATTCCAGGGTCTCTTTTGTCAGCGGTGTCTCGAAATATCCCGGGCAGATGGCATTTACGGTAATGCCTTTGCTTCCCCATTCAGCCGCCAGCGCACGGGTCAGGTTGACAACGCCGCCTTTTGCAGCGTGATAGGGAGATGCCGGAGCAATCTTGTTTCCGACAAGACCATACATGGAAGCGATATTGATGATTCTTCCATATCCTGCCGGGATCATGGCTCTTTTCGCGATCTCACGCGCCATGGCGAAGGTTCCGTACAGGTCGATATTCAGCTCACCCATGAACTGTTCGTCCGTAATGTCTTCCGCCGGAGCGACCGCGCCGGTTCCTGCATTGTTGATCAGAATATCGATCTTGCCGAATTCTTTCAGGATAGTGTCTACGGCTTCCGTGATCTTTGCATGGTCTGTGATGTCACAGGGAACTCCGATGGCTTTGACACCGTAGGTCGCCGTAAGGTCTGCGGCCACTTCATCGATCAGGTTCTTGCGTCTTGCAAGCGCCACGATATTTGCTCCCTGCGATGCAAGGGCCTTCGCCATCTGAACGCCAAGTCCGGTAGAGCAGCCGGTAACTACGGCTACACAGCCTGTCAGATCAAAATACTTTCCCATTTCAAATATCCTCCTTTTGTGATCACTCGACAATTAAATCTGCCTAATCTGTATTATACCCGAAGAATACC
>CACZSG010000233.1 GCA_902783665.1 uncultured Lachnospiraceae bacterium
CCTTTTTAATTTATCTGAATTTTAGCATACCCCCGTCAGGTTTTCCACTACCGCAGAGAAACTGTCTCCGCTCCCTTTCGGCCTGACAGCCGTACCTTCCCTTCCTTTTTTATTCCTTCAGGAGCATGAGGAATTCATGCGGCTTCTCGGTTCCGGGAATCTGTCATGGGACATTCATGCGGGCTTTCGGTTCCGGGAATCTGTCACTGGGCATTCCTCCTGCTGCCATGTGAAAGCAGTCTCACTCTGATTATAATGGAGGCGAAGGGCAGCGTCAAAGAATTCGTAGAGTCGTTTTCAAATTTAATCAGATATTTTTTCTTCCCCGTCGACGGCCTCTCATACATGGCGCAGCCACCTTGGAACTGCATCTATTTTGGGGAAACTTTCTCCGCTGTACAAAATTTTTTTTGACTTTAAGTTCACTTAAGGTTCTTCCTTTATACTGGGAACCGTCAAGAGGAAAACACCTTTGAAAAACAGAAAACACTTTAAAAGCGAAAAAGCAGAAACACTTAATAAGCGCAAAACAGAAAACACTTTAGAAGTGAAAAACAGAAAGCATATCAAAAAGGAGTGGCAATAAAATGAAAAAGAAACAGATGGCATTATTACTTGGAATGAGCCTTACAATGACATCCCTTGCATCCACAGGTGCATGGGCACAGGAAGAGACAACCGCAGTAACGACAGAATCGACCAGCGAAGCCCCGGACATGACAAACGGACAGCCGCCCGAACAGCCGGAAGGAGAGATGCCTCAGATGCCGGGCGGTGAGGCTCCTGAGGGAATGCCGGAAGGACAGGGTGGTCCGGGAGGAGAGATGCCCGAGGGCATGGGAGGTCCCGGAGGACAGGCACCGGGCGGCATGGGAGGCCCCGGCGGCATGGGCGGACAGAGTGCCGTGGAAAGCTACGACGCCGTGACGGAATACAGCGAAGATACGGAGACCTCCGGCGAGACCTATACATCTACCGGCACCGATGAGAACGCTGTTCTGGTATCCGGCGGTGCCAACGTTGACATCTCCGATGCCACCATCACCCGGGAGTCCTCTGACAGTACCGGCGGAGACGCTTCCAGCTTCTACGGTGTAGGTGCCGCGGTCCTGGCCACGGACGGAACAGCCGTCATCACGGACAGCACCATTACCACAAACGCCAAAGGCGGTGCAGGCGCATTCGCCTACGGAGACGGCGTTGTCTATATTTCCGACTCCACCATCTCCACCACGGAAAGTACTTCCGGCGGCATCCATGCGGCAGGCGGCGGTACCCTTTACGCCTGGAATCTTGACGTGACCACCCAGGGCGAGTCCTCCGCAGCCATCCGAAGCGACCGCGGCGGCGGCACCATGGTGGTGGACGGCGGATCCTACACCTCCAACGGAAACGGATCTCCCGCCATTTACTCCACGGCAGACATCACCGTACACGGCGCGGATCTGACGGCTACCGGCTCCGAAGCCATCTGCATCGAAGGACTGAACTCCATCCGCCTGTTCGACTGCAACCTGACCGGAAACATGGCAGATCAGGATCAGAATGACAATACCTGGAACGTGATCCTCTATCAGAGCATGTCCGGTGATTCCGAGATCGGCAACAGCACTTTCGAGATGGTCGGCGGAACCCTGACGGCCGAAAACGGCGGCATGTTCTATACCACTAATACCGAGAGCACCTTCATTCTGGAAAACGTGGACATTACCTATGCCGACGAAAATGATTTCTTCCTGCAGTGCACCGGCAACACCAATGCCCGCGGCTGGGGCAGCGAAGGCGCCAACGGAGCGGACTGCCTGTTCACGGCCATCAGCCAGGAAATGCAGGGTGACATTATCTGGGATTCCATCAGCACGCTGGATCTGTACATGGTAGACGGCAGCGTACTGGAAGGAGCCGTCGTGAATGACGAGACCTGGGCCGGAAACGGCGGAGACGGAACCTGCAGCATTTATATCAGCGAAGAATCCCAGTGGGTCGTCACCGGAGACAGCACCGTAACAAACCTTTACAACGCAGGAACCATCGCGGACGCGGACGGCCACTCTGTCAGCATCGTCGGCACGGACGGAACCGTCTATGCGGAAGGCGACAGCGAATATACCATTACCGTAACAACTTATGAAGAAACTGCCGATCTTTCGGGGGCTTCCACTACGACAAGCTGGAGCGATTATGAAGTGCAGGCATAAAAAAAGCGCCCTTGCGGCGCTTTTTTTATGCCTGTGGGACAGTAGGGGTGAGTCAGAGGGACGTTCACCCAAGCCACGTCACTTTCCGTTCTTCATGCCGCCTCATCCGTTCCAGGTTCGACCTGTGACGCACCAGAATCAGCAGTGCAAAAATCACCACAGCCGCCTTCACGGGCAGCGCTTCCTGCTGCTGCAGGCAGATATACACGGCCACCGCCGCGGAAGAAACGATGCTGGAGAGCGCAATGATCTTCCAGCATACCAGAACGATCATGAATACCGCCAGCGGCAGGAAAAAGTACAACGGACTGCGGCCGGCAAAGGCAAACAGCCCGAACAGGAACCCGTACATAGCCGCCACCGCTTTTCCGCCTTTAAACCCGATAAACACCGGGAAACAATGCCCAAGTCCGGCGGCCAGTCCGCCGGCCGCCATTTCCAGGTCGGCTCCGCCGGTAAGTTTTACAAGAAGCACCACCAGGGAAACCTTTAAAAGGTCCAGTGTCATCACGGCCACGCCCGCCTTCTTGCCAAGAACACGTCCCGTGTTTCCACCGCCCGGGTTGCCGCTGCCGAACTTGCGCACATCGGTGTGGTAGAACACTTTGCCGATTACAAGAGCAAATGGAACAGAGCCGATCAGGTAGCCGATTATTATATATATCAGAATCATTTTTTTACCGCCTGTACAACGATGCAGCCCGGACCGCCGTGGGTGATCAGCGACGGCGAAAGCTGACACACTTCTTTTTCTATTCCCGGGAATGCCTCCGCGATCTGCAGGCACACCTGTTCGGCCAGGTCCCGTTTATCCGCGTAGGCCACCGTGATCAGGAAATTTTCATCCAGACCTTTCTCCTGCAGCCGGCTGATGATCGTCCCCACTGCGGCTTTCCAGGTCCGTCTGACCCTCATCAGCGAGATACGTTTTCTGTCCTCGGTCTGTGTTAATACCGGGAGCAGGTTCAGCGCTCCTCCGATCTTTGATGTCAGCTGATGGATCCTGCCGCTCTTTCTGAGGTAGTCGAAATCCGCCGGTATCACAAAGGAAACGGAAGTGCGTACCATTTCATTCAGCTGTGCAAGGATCTCTTTCGTGGTTTTTCCTTCGTCCCGCATGGCAGCTGCTTTTCTGGCCATCTGACGGAGAGGCCCACCAAGAGAGCCGGAATTGATCACATGGATTCTGTCTTTAGCCTCCATTGTGCCGCGAAGGCCCATGGCCGTCATATACTCCCCGGAAAGGCCGTCCGCAACGGTCAGCATCAGAAGCTCCTCGTCCGTCCCTTCCAGCGCTTCCATCTGTTCCATCACCTCGCCGGCTGCCGGCTGTGAGGAGGTTGCTTTCTCATCGCCCTTCAGCAATCTGACAAAACTGTCGCTGTCAATATCAATATAGTCCCGCAGGGACCGTGAGCCCACTGTAACCGAAACGGGAAGAATCCCGATTCCAAGCTTCTTCCCTTCTGCGGGTGTCATCAGTGCTGCTGTATTTGTTACAATTCTCATTTCATTGCCTCTGCTATGATGCCAGTCCTATCTTTGTCAGCGGCCATACGGTCAGGACCAGTTTCCCCAGGATCTGATCCTTCGGAACGCATCCCATCTCCTCCTGCCTTGAATCGACGGCTGCGCTTCTGTGGTCTCCAAGAACAAAGATACTGTTTTCCGAAACCTGATAGGGAAATGCGATATCACATTCTCCCAGTGTCTTGTCCCGTACATATGGTTCTTCCTGAAGTTCATTGTTTACGAACACGTTCCCGTTCCGGTCGATATCCACCCAGTCGCCTTCATCGGCGATCATACGGCGGATCTGTACCCGGTCCGCGCCCTGGAACGCCACAACATCTCCTCTTCCGGGCTCACTGTCCCTGATGGTCAGTGAAATACTGCCCTCCGGAAGTGTGGGAAGCATCGAGTTGTCCTGCATCCTCCTGGCCGGCAGAAAGAAGACCGCGGCCACCACCACGGCCAGTACTGCCGCGGCAAGCAGAAACAGCACCAGATGCCAGATATTTCTGAACCAGTGACGGTGCCTGGTCCTTTTCAGTTCCTTCTCCAGTTCTCCCACGGTCGGGATTCCCGAAGTAAAAATACGAACCCTTTTCATAAAAGAGTACTCATCACCTTCTCCTGTTTGTTTCACAATATTATACTGTATTTCCCCCCTTTATACCAGAGCCATTTAGGCCGGAGCAGACAGTGAGTCAGAGGGACGTTCACCAGTGACTCATTCAGACCAATGGCGGCCAGCACAGCTGGTCCGCCGGTATTCTGAATGAGTCACTGGTGAACGTCCCTCTGACTCACTGCAGTTACATTTTTGTGTTATAATATTTGAGTAAAGAACCAAAAACCATATCCGACCGACGGAAGGAGAATACGGCATGAAATACAGAAGACTTGGAAAAACAGAACTGATGGTCAGCGAAGTGGGCTTCGGCGGAGAATGGCTGGAACGCCACCCCGAGGAGCATTCCGTTCAGCTGATCCGGCACGCGCACGAAGCCGGCATCAACATCATTGACTGCTGGATGGCAGACCCCAAATCCAGGGACATCATCGGGAAAGCCATCGCGGACTGCCGCGGGGAGTGGTACGTGCAGGGCCACATCGGCTCCACCTGGCAGAACGGGCAGTATGTGCGCACACGCGACATGAAATATGTGCGTCCTGCGTTCGAGGATCTGCTGCAGCGCATCGGAGGCGGCTACATCGATCTGGGCATGATCCATTACGTGGATTCCCAGAAGGACTGGGACAACTGCATGAACTCGGAATACATCCGGTATGTCCATGAGCTGCACCAGAAAGGCGTGATCCGTCACATCGGTCTCTCCACGCACAATCCCCGCATCGCCAGGCAGGCCGCAGAAAGCGGATTCATCGAGATGATCCTGTTCAGCATCAACCCGGCCTTCGATATGAAGCCGGCCAGCGAGAACATCGACACATTGTTTGAAAACTACGACCAGCCGCTCTCCGGCATCGACCCGGAGCGGGCCGCCCTCTACCAGCTCTGCGAGGAGAAGGATGTCGGCATTACGGTCATGAAAGGGTTCTTCGGCGGCGCTCTGCTGGATGAAAAGAAATCCCCCTTCGGCGCGGCCTTTACGGTGCCGCAGCTGCTCCACTATTCACTCACACGCCCCGCAGTCTGTTCCGTCCTGTGCGGATATGACACCCCGGAGCAGGTGGACACGGCTGTTTCCTACGAGACCGCATCCGATGCGGAACGGGACTATGCTTCGGTGATCGCCTCAGCGCCGCTGCACGCCTATTCAGGCCTGTGCACCTACTGCGGGCACTGCCAGCCATGTCCTGTGCATATCGATATCGCCATGGTAAACAAATTCTATGATCTGGCCGCTTCGCAGGAAACCGTTTCCGAGAGCGTGCGGGAACACTACCTGGCCCTGGAGACCAAAGCTTCCTCGTGCATCGGGTGCAGAAGCTGCGAAAGCCGGTGCCCCTTCGGCGTACAGATCGCGGACCGCATGAAAAAGGCGGCGCAGCTGTTTGAAGAGTAAGTCAGAGGGACGTTCACCGGTGACTCATTCAGGCCAGTGGCGGCCAGCATAGCTGGTCCGCCGATATTCTGAATGAGTCACCGGTGAACGTCCCTCTGACTCACTTCCGTGTCTTCTGCATCTCTTCCATTACCGCTTCTCTGCTGCTTTTGTTCAAAGCACCCAGCACCCTTCCCAGAACATCCTTTTTATCTTTGTCCAGGGCCACAAGGGCATTTACCATGCCTCCAAGGTTTTTCAGGCGGTTCTGACCGAGCTCTTCCAGTGTAGTGCTGCCGGTAGAGGTCAGGACAGAGAAAAGCGTATCGATGAAACTCTTCCGTTCTTCAAGTTCCAGGCCGTCGATCCAGGTTGAAAGGGCTGAATCGATCACCATGCTGCTGTCCTTCAGCTCCCCTTTCACAAAGCGGTTGCGCTCTACTTCCCAGGTGAGCGCGTCGTGCTGCATCAGCCCCCATCCGCTGCTTTTGATAAAGTGATGCTGAAACTTTCCGTGCATCAGCAGGCCGAACAGCGAGCCTTCCGGCAGGATGCTGTGTACCAGCGGCAGAATGGCCTCGTACTGGGGTGTCTCCGTCACTTCTTTCAGGAACCCGGGGCCGTCGTTGGACCAGATCTCCGTGATGCGCTCCCGTACGGCCGTGTCGCAGAAAGCAGAGGCATACACGGCAAGATTTCCGCCCTTGGAATGTCCGCCGACGCGAAGCGGCATTTCCTCTGACCGGAACCGGTTCAGGTATTCCGCCGCCTGTTTCTGGCCGGTGGTCTCCCTCATATAGGCCAGGTTGAAATCCTCCTTCCAGCCCACAATGGTATCATCCGTGCCCCGGAATGCGATATATGCCGTTCCGTCCGGCAGCAGGCAGGCAACGGCCGCCATCTGCTCATCTTTCTCCACACAGATCCGGTTCTCGTACCATCCAAGCTGCATCCCGCCGAAGCGTTCGCTTTCCGCCAGCGGCTTTAAAAGCAGCGGTGCCTTTCTGACAAATGTCTCCCTCGCCAGAACTTCCTCTTCCGTATGCATGGAAAAATACCGGCTGCAGATCTCCTTAAGCGGGAGAAAGCCTCCGGCCGCCTCCCCGTCCAGGATGCCTTCAAAATCCGTATAGGCCAGCTCGGCCAGCACCAGGTTGTCCACCTCGCCGAACGGATCCACGGAAAGCGGGATGTCTCCACGCCATTTCAAATAGTCAAATAAATTCGCCATGCTGTTTCCTTTTCCTGTATCAAAGGCAGAGTTTCTTTAACAATAAAACTGTTTCCAATATATTCTCCCGCCCCATGAAAGTCAACAAGCCCAAATTTAATAAAAATTTTAGCACTCATCCCTTTCGAGTGCTAACAATATGGTGTATAATACACCTCATCAAAAGCTGCGAAGCAGAAAGGAAGTCATATATGCAGACAAAGAGAAAACCCAAACACCCAATGGCCATGTATTATCTGCTGGTTCTCGGGATTTTGCTGGTTCTGAATATTTTCGTCCTCCCCTGGATCTCTTCCCAGAGGGTCGTAAAGGTTGACTACGGCACCTTCATGAAGATGACCGATGAAAAAGACATAGGCCTTGTGGAGGTGCAGAGCAACCAGATCCTGTTCACCGACAAGGAACAGACGCAGGTCTACAAGACCGGGCGCATGGAAGATGAAGGACTGGTAGACCGGCTGTACGCGGCAGGAGCCGTTTTCTCCAGCGAGATCGTGGAGCAGGCCAGCCCGTTCCTTACCTTCCTGATCAGCTGGCTGGTGCCCATCATCATTTTCATGGCGCTGGGCTCCTATATGAGGCGTAAGCTGAACGACAAGGAGAACGGCGGCAATGCCATGATGTTCGGTGGGAACATGTTCGGCGGCAATATGTTCGGCGGACTGGGCAAGAGCAACGCGAAGGTGTATGTGAAGTCTTCCGACGGAATCCATTTCTCCGATGTGGCCGGCGAAGACGAGGCAAAGGAAAACCTGCAGGAGATCGTCTCCTACCTGCACAACCCGAAAAAGTACCAGGAGATCGGTGCTTCCATGCCGAAGGGCGTGCTGCTTGTAGGCCCTCCCGGTACCGGCAAGACCATGCTGGCAAAAGCCGTGGCCGGCGAAGCAAATGTTCCCTTCTTCTCCATGTCCGGTTCGGAATTCGTGGAGATGTTCGTAGGAATGGGTGCCTCCAAGGTGCGTGACCTGTTCTCTCAGGCAAAGGAAAAAGCCCCCTGCATCGTCTTCATCGACGAGATTGATGCCATCGGTAAGAAGAGGGACGGCCAGCTGTCCACCAACGATGAGCGTGAGCAGACACTGAACCAGCGGCTGACGGAGATGGACGGCTTTGAAGGCAACAACGGCGTGGTGATCCTGGCTGCAACCAACCGGCCCGAATCCCTGGACCCGGCACTGACCCGCCCCGGCCGTTTCGACCGCCGCGTGCCGGTGGAACTTCCGGACCTGAAGGGCCGTGAAGAGATCCTGAAGGTACACGCGAAAAAGATCAAGATCGGCGACAATGTGGACTTCGCCAAAGTAGCCCGCATGGCAGCCGGCGCATCAGGCGCCGAGCTGGCCAACATCGTCAACGAGGCCGCGCTGCGCGCCGTGCGTGACGGCCGTAAGTTCGCCACCAAGGCAGACCTGGAGGAAAGCATCGAAGTGGTCATCGCCGGTTATCAGAAGAAGAACGCCATCCTGACCACCAAGGAAAAACTGATCGTCTCCTACCACGAGATCGGCCATGCGCTGGTGGCTGCCATGCAGACCAACTCCGCGCCGGTCACCAAGATCACCATCATTCCCAGGACCTCCGGCGCGCTGGGTTACACCATGCAGGTGGACGAAGGAAACCATTACCTGATGACAAAGGAAGAACTGGAAAACAAGATCGCCACCCTGACCGGCGGCCGGGCGGCGGAAGAAATCGAGTTTGGTTATGTGACGACCGGTGCCTCCAATGACATCGAGCAGGCCACCAAGCTGGCCCGTTCCATGATCACCCGCTACGGCATGAGCGACAACTTCGACATGGTCGCCCTGGAGACCGTTACCAACCAGTACCTGGGCGGCGACACCTCCCTGGCCTGCTCCGCGGAAACGCAGAGCGAGATCGACCGGAAAGTGGTGGAGCTGGTGCGGACGCAGCATGAGAAAGCCAAAAAGATACTGACCGAGAACAAGGCCAAGCTGGATGAACTGGCACAGCACCTGTATGAGAAAGAGACCATCACGGGTGAAGAGTTCATGCAGATTCTGGGACAAT
This sequence comes from uncultured Lachnospiraceae bacterium, assembly GCA_902783665.1. Classification (GTDB taxonomy): domain Bacteria; phylum Bacillota; class Clostridia; order Lachnospirales; family Lachnospiraceae; genus Choladousia. The sequence goes on from CACZSG010000233.1 coordinate 8,976, forward strand.
AGGGACGTTCGCCTCTGTCCCACTAAAGTATTCGAGCCGGAGATCATCTCCGGCTCGTCACTTTAGTGGGACAGAGGCGAACGTCCCTATTGTCCCATCATCCACACGATCATCTCGCCCACCCCGCGGTTGTTCCAGTAGGGGTACGGGATGGCGGTAAATGTCACAGGTTCTTTGACAGGCGGCACCTCCGTGTAGAGCGGAGCGTTGCCGTCTTCTTTTTCGTCCCCCGGACGGACCAGCCGGGTGCCGCTGCCTTTTACCACGGTGCATCCGCCGAACAGGTCCGAATGTTCCAGCGTCAGCGGTGCCTGCAGATCTGCGGCAATGGCCGGAAGGTTCGCGCCGTTGTCGGCTTCTTCCAGACAGTAGACCAGCGGTCCCCGCATGATGGCGGCACGGCCTGCGTCGGCGCGGACATTGGTGTTGGCGAAAACATAACGCGGCGGCATGTCAAAGGAGACATCCAGGGTCTCATCCGATGCAAGCTGCACCTTCCAATAGCCTTCCGGCGTACGTTCACCGGCACTGGCGCCGCTTTGGTCTGTCACTTTGAAGTTCCGGGCGTAGCAGGGGATGCGCACGTAAAGGGTGATGCCCTCCTGCGGCACCTGTTCCGCGGTGATGCGCAG
>CACZSG010000234.1 GCA_902783665.1 uncultured Lachnospiraceae bacterium
GTTCTTCTTCTATATCAAAAAAGCTTTTGTCTTCCGCCATGTCAGCAGATTTCCGCTCCCGAAGGCATATCCTTTTCAGGTGTCATCAGAGCAAGTGTCCCGTCCGGGCCCTCCGCGCACAGCAGCATGCCCTCGGAGAGCACACCGGCCAGCTTCGCAGGCTTCAGGTTGACCAGCACCATCACCTTCTTGCCGACCATTTCCTCGGCGCTGTAGGCAGACTTGATGCCGGACACGATCTGACGTACCTGGCTGCCGATCTTCACCTGGGAGCAGAGCAGCTTGCGGGATTTTTTCACTTCCTCGCAGGCAATGATCTCGCCCACGGCAAACTGCATTTTTCCGAACTCGTCAAAGGTGATCTCTTCCTTCTCGGGAAGGACAATCTCCTCTTCTTTCTCTTCTTCTGCCTTTTCAGCCTCCGGCGCCGCTTCCGGCTGTGACGGATGCAACTCTTCCACGCGCTGCATCACCTCTTTCAGATCCAGGCGCGCGAACAGGATCTCGGGTTTTTCCGTTACCTTTGTTCCGGACGGATAAAGGCCAAAGTTCTTCATCTCCTCAAGGCCTCTCTTTTCGGCGCCAAGCTGGGCAAGGATCTTTCCGGAAGTTTCCGGCATGAACGGCTCCAGCAGGGAAGCGCCGATGACGATGCTCTCCGTCAGGTTGTAGAGCACTGTGGCCAGGCGGTCCTTTTTGGACTCATCCTTTGCCAGAGCCCAGGGCATGGTCTCGTCGATATATTTATTGCAGCGCTTGAACAGAGCGAAAATCTCCGTGATGGCATCCGCCACACGCAGTTCATCCATCTTCTTTGTGGCGTTGACCGGTGCTGCCAGCACAACCGCCTTCAGGTCCTCGTCCACCGGTTCAGCGGCTTTGGCGTCCGTGACGATTCCGCCGAAATACTTGTTGGTCATGGAGATGGTCCGATTCACCAGGTTGCCCAGCGTGTTCGCCAGGTCGGAATTCAGGCGCTCCACCATCAGTTCCCAGGAGATGACGCCGTCGTTCTCGAAGGGCATCTCATGAAGCACAAAATAGCGCACGGCATCCACGCCGAAGAAATCCACCAGTTCGTCCGCGTAAAGCACGTTGCCGCGGGACTTGCTCATCTTTCCGTCTCCCTGCAGCAGCCACGGATGGCCGAACACCTGCTTCGGAAGCGGCTCGCCGAGGGCCATCAGGAAGATGGGCCAGTAGATGGTGTGGAAGCGGATGATATCCTTGCCGATCAGGTGAAGGTCCGCCGGCCAGTTCTTTTTGTACTGTTCTTCGGACTCGCCGTCTGCGTGGTAGCCGATACCGGTGATGTAGTTGGTCAGTGCGTCAAGCCATACATAGACCACGTGGCGGTCGTCGAAGCTGACCGGGATGCCCCACTTGAAGGAGGTCCTGGATACGCACAGATCCTGCAGTCCCGGCAGAAGGAAGTTGTTCATCATCTCGTTCTTGCGGGCCACCGGCTGGATGAACTCCGGATGGGTGTTGATATGCTCGATCAGACGGTCCGCGTATTTGCTCATTTTGAAGAAGTAGGCTTCCTCTTTCGCGCGGATGACCGGTCTGCCGCAGTCCGGACATTTTCCGTCCACTACCTGGGATTCCGTCCAGAAGGATTCGTCCGGTGTACAGTACCAGCCTTCATAATATCCTTTGTAGATATCTCCCTGATCGTAGAGTTTCTTGAAGATCTTCTGCACTTCGGCTTCATGGTAGTCGTCGGTGGTGCGGATAAACTTGTCGTAGGAGGTGTTCATCAGGTCCCAGATTCGCCGGATCTCACCGGCTGCTCTGTCCACGAATTCCTTCGGGGTAACGCCGGCTTCCTTTGCCTTCAGCTCGATCTTCTGGCCGTGCTCGTCGGTTCCTGTCTGAAAGAATACATCATAGCCCTGCATGCGGCGGTATCTTGCGATGCTGTCTGCCAGCACGATCTCGTATGTGTTCCCGATATGGGGTTTGCCGGACGCATAGGCGATGGCCGTTGTCATATAGTACTTCGGTTTCATTCTGGTTTCCTCCTTCTATTTAAACAGTTCTGCCCGAAGACAGCTCTGCCATAAGACAAATTTATCATGGACGGCTTTTCAGCAAGCCGGACCTGTCAGCAGTTCCTCCGGAAGCTTCTTTGTCGCCGTGATGGCAATGGCTCCCGGTCCGATATGGCAGGAAATGGACAGAGCCAGCGGGTCACACAGGAAGGTGTGAGCCGGATACAGCTGCTGCATCTCCCGCATCCACTCCTCGATCTCCGTCCGGTCCGTGCCGGAATAGGAGAAACAGAAGATGATGTCGCTCTTGTCGTCTTTCGCGTGGAAGCGGGTCTCACAGTCCTGCTCCACCGCTTCCTGCATCAGCTGCTTGGCCGCTTTCTTGGTACGGCTCTTCGCATAGGCGTCCAGTTTTTCTCCCTGGATCTGCAGCACCGGTTTCAGGCGGAGAAGCGTGCCCAGGGCCGCAGCCGCCGGCGTGATGCGCCCGCCTTTTTTCAGATAGTAGAGCGTCTCCAGTGTAATGTAGATGGTGGAGTCGCGCTGGGTCTTCTCAAGATATTCACGGATGGCCGCCGCCCGCCAGCCGGCATCGGCCAGCCTTTTGGCATCCTGGACGGAAAGCCGCTGCGTCACGGAGATACGCCGGTTGTTGACCACCTGTACCTTGCCGTCATAGTCCTCCGCCAGCATTATCGCCGTCTCACAGGAGCTGGAAAGTCCGCTGGACATGGGAATATAAACGATCTCATCGTAAGTCTTCAGCAGCTCATCCCATGTGGAGAGCACATCTCCCACCACCGGCATGGACGTGGAGATCTCCACATCCTTCTCCTCCAGAAAATGATAGAACTGTTCCTGGGAAAGGGTTTTTCCTTCATAGTACAGCTCCCCGTTGATATAAAAGGGCATCGGGATGACGTATACGCCGAGCTCCTTGGCAACCTCCGGCGTAATTCCGCTGTTGCTGTCTGTCAATACCGCTGTTTTAGCCATAAAAATTCTGCTCCTGTACTGCCTCTCGCAGCGTAAATAATAATCAGAACCTCACAGATAGTGCCAGTAATTCAAATTAGTATTTTACCATACTTTAAAAACCACCGCAACTGTCCGTCCGCGGTGATTTAAACTTTTCTTGTCAAAACCCGGTTTAGCATGTATACTCAGATGGAATCCTGTCAAGCAGGCAAAAATCCGTCGGGAGGTGACTTGATTTGGAACTGATACAGACCGTCACGGCAACAGCTGTCGATGTTGCTGCCGTTCTTTTTGAATATTTCAGTATGCTGGCCCTTGTATACACCGTCATCTGCGCACTTTTAAGCATCGTCCGCCGCAGAACGGACACGGGGCTTGTCTTCACCCGGGGCATCACCCATGCGCTGGACTTCAAGACTGCCGCGGAACTTGTCCGGCTGATCACCGCCAGGGCCCCCAGGCAGTTCAGCCTTCTGGCCGCGCTGGTGCTGCTGCGTCTTCTCTTTACCTTCATCATAAAGCTGGAGACCGGGAAAAAAGGAAATATGGATTCAATTGAGGGATAATACAGGTGAAGTGAGTCAGAGGGACGTTCACCGTGACTCATTTTGTGCAGCAGCCAGTCAGCAAAAGCTGACAGGCTGCATGCCAAAATGAGTCACGGTGAACGTCCCTCTGACTCACTTTTTGTCCCATTTACCGGATCAGATTCTCCAGGGCTTCAAACAGAGCCTCCGGCTCCACGGGCTTGGAAAGATGGGCGTTCAGCCCCGCCTGCATGCTGCGCTGAACATCCTCGTCGAAGGCGTTGGCCGTAAGGGCGATGATGGGGATGGTCTTCGCGTCCGGACGGTCCATGGCACGGATGATTCTGGTGGCTTCCAGGCCGTCCATCTCGGGCATGCGCATATCCATCAGGATCGCATCGTAGTAGCCGGGCCCACGGGCGGCGAACATTTCCGTCGCGATGCGGCCGTTCTCCGCGTGTTCCACCTCAACTTCACGCATCATCAGCACCATCACCATGATCTCTGCATTTACCAGCACATCTTCCGCCAGCAGCACACGCCTGCCGGCCAGGTCCGCTGCATTGTTCTCCCTCTCCGCGTTCTTTCTGCGGAAGGCTTCCCGGAATTCATCGATCACCGTGGCCGCGAACAGCGGTTTCGGCACAAAACTGTCCACGCCGGCCGTCCTGGCCTCATCCGCGATGTCATCCCAGTTGTAGGAGGTAAGGATGATGATGGGTGTCTCGTGGCCGACGCTGGAACGGATCTGGCGCGTAGTCTCCACGCCGTCCATCTCAGGCATCTTCCAGTCCACCAGGATCAGGTTGTAGGGCTCTCTTCTCGCATGGCGGACATTCACCATGTGCAGACCCTCTTCCCCTGAGGCGGCCACCTCACAGTTGATCCCGGAATGTCCCAGAACGATCTGGGCATGTTCCCTGGCCACGGGATCGTCGTCGATCACCAGCACGCACATTTCATGCGGCTGCAGTTCCCCCTCTCCGATCACTTCGTCTTCCCGGACACATTCTTTCAGAGTGACAGAGACAGTAAAGGTGGTCCCTTTTCCCTTCTCGCTCTCCACCTCGATGTTCCCGTTCATCATCTCCACAAGGCTTTTTGTGATCGGCATGCCGAGCCCCGTGCTGCCGTAACGGTTTGTCGAGGAGGCATCTTCCTGGCTGAAGGTCTCGAAAAGCCTCGGCAGATAAGCCTCGCTCATGCCGATACCCGTGTCCGTGATCCGGAATCCGATGGTGGAATTCCCGTCGAACCGGTTCTTTTCCTCCACCAGGAAGGTGACCGAGCCGCCCTCGGGCGTGAACTTCACGGCATTGCCCAGAATGTTGATCAGGATCTGGCGCAGTTTCATGTCGTCACCGATGTAATAGGCATCCACTTTCCCGACGATGCGGCACTCGTAATGAAGCCCTTTGTCCCGGCACTGTCCGCTGATGATGGTGTTTACCTGCTCCAGCATCTTGGTGAACGAGAATTCCTCGCTCCTGATGGTCATGCGGCCGGATTCGATGCGGCTCATGTCCAGGATATCGTTGATGATGTTCAGCAGGTGCTGGGCTGAGTTCCCGATCTTCTCCAGATGTTCCCTGGTCCTGCCGGATATATCCGGATCGTTCAGCGCAATGTTGTCCAGACCGATGATGGCATTCATGGGCGTACGGATCTCATGGCTCATATTGGAGAGGAACGTCGTCTTGGCCTTGCTGGCCTCCTCCGCGGCCGTCAGCGCTTCCTTCAGGGCCCTGCTCTGTTCCATGGAGCGGCGGGTCTCGCCGTCCACATCCGTAAAGCACATGCTGACCGCGTGCACCAGATGGTCATCCCGGTCCTCGGGATGACGGACACCGGCAAAGCGGATCATTTCATAAGTCTCCCTGCCATCCAGGTTCATCATATAGCGGAACGAGATCACCCGGTCATTCTTCAGGCCTTCCCTGATCCGGTCCGGCTGAATGAACAGCTTGAACGCGTCCCGGTACCGCTCCGAGACATACCGGTCCGCATAGTCGGAGATTTCTTCCAGAAAGGCGAAGTGTTCTCCCTCGCAGAAACCGTCGACCAGGTCCGAACGCGA
>CACZSG010000235.1 GCA_902783665.1 uncultured Lachnospiraceae bacterium
ATGGGCACCACGGCTGTCGCCTTCTGTTTTTCCGGAAATACCATGCGCGGCTTCAACGTCGGAGACAGCCGGGCCTACCGCATGCGTGACGGCCGGCTGGAGCAGATCTCCTGCGACCACGTCACCCGCTCCCTTCTGACCGGGCAGGATTACCTTGCCCAGTGCATCGGCATGCGCCAGGAGAAATGCCCTCCCATGCCCACCATATTCGAATCCGACCTCCGTCCGGGAGACCAGTTCCTGCTGGTGTCCGACGGTGTTAACAACATGATCCACTATCCGGGTATTTCTGCCGTTTTGTCTGAGTCCGGCACGACGGGCGAAAAGATGGAGAAGCTTCGCCAGGCAGTGCTAAGCGCCGGCGCACTGGACAACGCCACTGCCATTTTAATTGAAATGACAGCCTGAGAAATAGTGGATCCGTGCGCAGCACTATGAACTGGCTTTATCTGAAAGAATTGTAAATGGAGGAAAAACATATGACAGACCGTTCGAAAAACCATCTTTCCGCCCTGGCCGCGGAACTGAGTCCGGAAGATCTGGACAATGTTCTGGGCGGAGTGAATCATGAACTGCAGGACGCTTTTTCCTATGTCAGATCCCTGGGCGCTGCCAACGAAATTAAAAGGCTTGCCAGGCTGAACAGAAACGCCGCAGCAGACTATGTCAGGAAACTGCTGGAATCACACGGCCGTCATCAGTGGGTCCGGCTGGCAGGTTATATTGTTGAAATGTTCTGATCCGGATCGGGAAATACCGATCTTTAATAAGGGCAATCGTCACCCGACAGCGTGACGGTTGCTTTTTTTCTCTTCTTCCGCATATTATTGTGTAAATTCTCTTTAAATCAGCCATATTTTCTTTCTTTACTATGCATTTTTTCCTTTTTTCATGCTATAATCATCTTATGTTACTTCATCTAAGCGGCGCGTCAGCGCCAAAAAGAACCACACAAGAACAGGAGGGAAACAAAGAGCCATGAACAGAAAGAACCTGAAAACCCGTCTGTGCCGCATCCTGCTGCCCGTGCTGATCTTTCTTCTGCCTGCACTGCTGCTGACCGGCTGCGGCGGCGGCAAGAAGATCGACGCGTCTTCCCTGATCAAGGTAACCTACACCGGACTGAACGGAGAAGGCCATGCTGTTCTGTCTTTTGACAAGGACAGCCTGATCGCGCAGCTTTCCGAAGACAAGGCGCTGACGGAGCGACAGAAGGAAAACATCAATGCCCTGGCGGACGACCTGTATAAGGATTACTCCGTATCCAAACTGGACGGCCTTTCCAATGGGGATACCATCGAGATCACCGGCGCCCTGGAAAAGGATGTCCTGAAAGATGTCGGCTGCACCATCAACAATGATAAAGTGACCGTAACGGTGGAAGGCCTGACCGAACCGCTTACCCTGACTGCTTCCGACTATATTGTGTTTGAAGCCAGCGGATTTAACGGCAGCGGCACCGCCAGTGCCTGGTTCAACAGCGACGCTTTCTCCCAGGACGTTGCCGCAAGATGGGCAGAGCTGTTCCCGGAAAAAGATCCCACCGATTACTACAATCTGGAATCCTATTACAACTGCGCGTTCTGCACACAGATCGAGCTGGATAAACAGGAAGGGCTCTCCAACGGGGATACCGTGACCGGTACCATTTCCCAGTTTGGAACAGAGATCCCCGAGTGTGGCATTACCTTTGAAGCAGGCGAATTCAGCACACAGATCTCCGGGCTGGCCGAGCCGCAGGAGGTGGACCTTGCTTCCGCGGTCACCATCTCCTTTGAAGGCGTCATCCCGAATGTCCGGGTTCTTTATGATGTGGATTATGACCAGCCTTTCGTTCGCTGCACTTCCCTTACCAGTCTGAGCAGCACATACGAACAGCTCCACAACGGTGATGAATATACCCTGGAGATCACCTACGACGAAGAAGCCCTTCGCGCGGCCGGATTCATCGCCTCCGGCACCACGGCTTCCGCCACGGTAGAGGGGCTGCCTTCCATCGACTTCACCCTGGAAGGCCTGAGCGATCCTCTTCTTGCGGACATGGCCGCGGAAGCAGAGGAACGGGCCGTGCAGTATGTTAAGGACAATTACAGCAGCATCGGAAACAACCTGCTGGAAGAGAAACAGGGATGGGCCCTCTGGAACGGCATGCTTACCGCGCCGGAAGCCGAGGCTCTGGGCA
>CACZSG010000236.1 GCA_902783665.1 uncultured Lachnospiraceae bacterium
CATCAGCCTGACCATCGCCGGCGTGGTGAATGTTATCCTGAATCTCTTCTTCGTAATCGGTTTTCATCTGCACGTCATCGGTGTGGCCCTGGCCACCGTACTGTCCAACTGTCTCTCCGCGGGCATGGTGATGTACTTCCTGATGCACGAGGAGGATGAATTCCGGCTCTACCCGGCCCGGCTGAAATTTGTGCCTGAATATCTGAAGAGCGTTATCCAGATCGGCTTCCCGGCAGGTCTTCAGGGCGTGGTCTTCTCCATCTCCAACGTGGTCATCCAGACCGCCGTAAACAGCTTCGGCGCCGACTGCATCGCCGGCATGACCGCCGGCCAGAACTTCGACTTCATCTCCTACTGCCTGCTGAACGCCTTCACCCAGACAGTGGTCACCTTCACCAGCCAGAACTACGGCGCCGCACAGCCCGACCGCTGCAAAAAAGTGTGGAAACTGGGCATCGGGCTTGGCATCGGCATCGACATCGTGTTCGTGGGGCTTCTGATGCTGGCAAAAGGTTCTCTGATCAGAATCTTCACCACCGACCCGGACGTCACCTATTACGCCATGATCCGCCTGAACTATGCCTTCGCGCTGCACTTTCTGTGCGGCACCTACGAGATCACCGGCGGTGCCCTGCGCGGCATGAACCGCTCCATGGTGCCCGCCCTCATCTGCATGATCGGCACCTGCGGCTTCCGCCTTCTCTACGTGCTGGTGCTGTTCCCGTTCTTCCACACCCCGCAGATGCTGCTGATGGTCTACCCCATCACCTGGATCCTGACGGGCATCGTGATGAATACCGCGTATTTCATTGTAAGGAAAAAAGTTTTCGCGAAAATGAATGTGGATGGGGTCAGGCCCCATTAAGGAAATATTACAATCCGATAAACAGGATTGTGGGACAATAGGGACGTTCGCCTCTGTCCCGCTAAAGTAACGAGCCGGAGAAACTCCGGCTCGAAAACTTTAGCGGGACAGAGGCGAACGTCCCTATTGTCCCACTTACATCCACGGACTCACCTGATCATCGATCGCCGCAAAATCTATCTCAAGTTCCCCTCCATAGATTCCCACCGGGATCCGGTCCCGGAAACTGTAGATGGCGTAGTCGTCCTGCTGCTCGAAGAGCCAAACCAACACTGTTTTTTTGGCAGGGTCTATGATCCAGTATTCACGCACGCCCGCGTCGCGGTATTTGTTCAGTTTCAGCAGCATATCCTTAGAACGGGTGGATGGAGACAGAATCTCCGCTACAAAGTCCGGCGCACCGATGACCCTTTCCGGCGTGTACTTGCCCTTATCGCACAGGATCATCACATCCGGTTCCACTACGGTCCTTTTATCATCCTCTTTCAGCTGGACCGCAAATGGGGCTATAAACGGCATGCACTTTCCTTCTCTGCTTTGGATCCATTCCAGAAGCATTGCATACAGATGACCGACGATCATCTGATGAAACCCGGTCGGTGTGCCCATGTCATACAATACACCATCGATGAGTTCTGTCCTGAAGTCCTCCGGAAGCGCAAGATAATCCTCCAGAGTATAATCGCCCTGTTTTTTAGTATTGTACGGAACAGCTGATTCCGCAATAAGAGCGCCGTATGGTCTGCCTGACGGACGGCTGGCATAGGTGTTCTGTTCACGGGAAAGCAGTTTTTCCAGTGCCTGAATGGTCTGTTTTCTGGGTGACGTCGTTCTTCCGGAAAACAGTTTCTGAAGCGTCGGAACTGGTATACCGGTCTTCTCAGAGATCTCGGCATTGGTCAGTCCCAGTTCTCTCTTTCTTTCTATCATTTCCTGTACGGTCATGCATGTCTCCTTTTCCTCGAAAAACTCGCAAAGATCCATTCTTCTCTGCCAAAGAGATTAACATCTTATGAACAAACAGTTTCAACTAGGATATATTTAATATATCTTTTTTATACCGTAAATATATCCTTTTGTCAATTAATCGACTTTTCAGAAAAACAGGGCAAAAAAGAACCAATCCAAAGAAAGTTCCAGCATTTCCGAAAAAAAAACTACCGGGATTGAACGGTAGTCTCTTTATCAGCCAAACTTTAACAGATTTCTTTCTTACTGCAGTCTGGAAAGCTTGTGAAACAGAATCATATATTTAATTACAGCCTCATCATATTTTTCTGCCTCAACGGATGTAACAATATCCAGAACTTTCTGATAGGTATCCTCAAGGATCTGGTCTTTCTCTGAGTTCTGATTGATCTTCGCAACGATGACGGGCGCCTCTTTGTAATAATCATCGACCAGTTCTTTTCCATAAGGCTGTTTCAGTATATATTCGTCCCGTAATCTGCGCATCGTCTGCAGCTCATGGCAGTCATCAGGAAGTCCTTTATACACGCAGCAGGCCGTGGTAAGGAAGCAGCCGCTGCTGCCCGATCCGCGTGGTCTGAAATGCAGGCAGTCGGTCTGAATTTTATCGGGATCCTCAAGGGTTTTATACCAGGTACAATGCCATTTCCATCCTGATTCAGGCGGTTCTCCATATTCACAGTCTCTGCAGCATCCATAGTCACTCATAATCCATCCTCCTTCTTCCACATTAATAACTTCATGATATTTGTGATCTTATTTCTGACTGCGTATGAAAAAGATGGGTTCTTTCAAAATATTATCATGAACATTCTGGAGACATCCCCGATGCGCAGTTCCTGCCCTGTCATTTCAACGCCGACGCTTTCCTGGTGCCGGCTTCCACAGCCTTCATGACGGCCGCCCGGAATCCTTCCTCCTCCAGCGCATGCACTCCTTCAATGGTGGTGCCGGCCGGGGAACTGACCATGTCCTTCAGCTGCGCGGGATGAATGCCGGTATCCAGAATCTGCTTCGCGGTGCCAAGCACGGTCTGGGCCGCCAGGCGCTGTGCGATGTCGCGGCGCAGTCCGAAGCGCACGCCGGCATCCGCCATGGCCTCGATGAAGATGGCCGCATAGGCGGGACCGCTGCCTGAAAGGCCTGTGACAGCGGCAAACAGATGCGGATCGATCCACTCTACCACACCCAGGGAAGAAAACCACTGCTGTGCCAGTTCCTTTTCTTCCGGAAGGGCGTCCGTATGGCTGTCCATGCCGAAGGCGCCCGCGCCCACCATGGCCGGGGTGTTCGGCATAATGCGTAGGATCCTGGCGCCGGCGCAGCCAAGGCATTCCCGGATATAGTCCGCGTCATAGCCGGCCACGATGGAAAGGAA
>CACZSG010000237.1 GCA_902783665.1 uncultured Lachnospiraceae bacterium
AGTCGCCTCCACCGGACGTTATCCGGCATCCTGCCCTGTGAAGCCCGGACTTTCCTCTCCCGGCACCTTTCGGCCTGCCGGCAGCGATCATTTATCCTACTTGCGCATGTTCTGCCGCATTCCCGTTAAGGAAATGCGGCTTTTCGTTTATATCACGGATTTCCCGAAATTTCAATCCTGAATCATGGATTTCCCTGAATTTTGATCCTGAATCATGGATTTCCTGTAATTCCAATTCCTAAATATCGGAAATCTTACTGTTTCCTGTCAGATCCCGAAGCATCCGCCGCCGATGAATTCACGCAGAAGCGAATTGTTGGGAATGTCCTCCGGAGAGATGGGAAGGAAATAGTCCAGGAACTTCAGAAGACGTTTCGCCTCATCGTATTCCGGCGAGTCGCTGCTCACCGAGAACAGCAGCGGTTCCGCATAGATCTTCAGAACGGCAAGTTCGTAGATCAGGGCGGAGTTGAACATCATGTCCGCGCTTTCCTGATAGGGGAAAATATTGTTTTCTTCCCCGTGGCGCACCGACGGCCACATGCGGATGGTGTTTTCCGCGCTGGTCCCCCTGCTTCTGGCATCCCTGACAATGCGGCGCAGCAGGCGGCCGTCCGTGGTGGGGATGCGGTTGTGCTCGTCGATGTTCAGCTGCGTAAGGGCGCTGATATAGATCCGGAATTTGCATTCCGCCGGAAGAATGCTGGTCAGCTTGTCATTCAGGCAGTGGATGCCCTCAATGACCAGCAGTTCGCCTTCTTTCAGCTGTTTCCGGTTTCCCTTGTACTCTCGTTTTCCGGTCTTGAAGTTGAAGGACGGCAGCTCCACTTCCTCTCCTGCCAGCAGTGCAAGCATGTCCTTGTTGAACTGCTCCGTATCGATGGCTTCCAGGCATTCGAAGTCGTAATTGCCGTTTTCGTCCTTCGGCGTCTTCTCGCGGTCCAGGAAGTAGTCATCCACGGCGATGGCATGGGGATGCAGGCCGAGAACGGAAAGCTGTGTGGAAAGCCTGTGCGAGAAGGTGGTCTTTCCGGAGGAGGATGGTCCGGCGATCAGAATGATCTTTTTTCTTGGATCCGCCGCGATGGCGGAGGCGATCTGCGCGATCTTCTTCTCATGGTACGCTTCCTGTACCATGATCAGCTGCTGAATGTCCTGGTTCACCACATAGGTGTTAAGAGCGCCGACGGTCGGCAGTCCCAGTGCCTTTCCCCACTCCATGGATTCCCGCTGCGTGCGGAAGACCTTCATGGCTGGCTCGAACTCCGGCATGACATCCGGTGTCCTTCTGCGGGGATACAGAATGACAAAGCCGTCCTCGAACAGGCGCAGGTCGAACCACTGAAGCAGGGAGGTATCCGGCAGCATATAGCCGTAGAAGTAATCCTCGTATCCCTCCATCCGGTACAGGTTCACCCTGGAGCCGCGGCGGTAGCGGAAGAGTTCTTCCTTGTCGTACATGCGGTAATCATGGAATTTCTGAACCACGCGCCAGGTCTCTTCCGATCTCTTCCGGATCGCGCATTTTTTCTCGACCAGAAGACGCATTCTTTTCTTTACCCGTTCCAGGAATTCAGCCGTCAGCTCGATCTCCCCTTCGATGGTACAGAAACAGCCCCTGCTGACGGCAAAATGGACTCCGATCCGGTTGATCATGTTGTTGTCCGCCGTCTCATAATAGATGGCTTTCAGCATCAGAAGCAGCAGGCTTCTGACGTAGGTGTCGTGCCCTGCTTTCGTGGCAAGGTCCATGAACTCCAGACTGACACCGTCCTCCACTTTTTTGGAGAGCTCCCGCAGTCTGCCGTTGGCGCGGACCAGCGCCGCCGGGGTATGCCCTTCTTTCTGGAACAGAGGCGCGATCTCCTGGTAGCTGGTGCCTTCCGGACAGGTGTAGGTCTTTCCGTCCACTTCATATCTGAGTATTCTTGTTTCTGCCATGGTCTCCTCTCTTTCCTGAACAAAGCACAGGGGCAATATGATCAGATTGTAATATACGGCTCCTGCTCCGTCATTTCCAGTACATCCAGTTCCGGGAATCTCTCCCGCATCCATTCTCCCATCTGTTTCACAAAGATATGTTCTATTCCGTAGTGTCCGGCGTCAGCCACCAGAAGGCCCTTTGCCACCGCATCCAGGCCGTCATGATGTCCTATGTCACCGGTCACCAGAAGGTCCACGCCCATATGAAGCGCAGGCTCTATCATGCTTTTCCCGGACCCCGGGCTGACTGCAATATAGCGTACCTTCCGCTGGGGATCGCCGAACAGCCTGATCCCGTCCAGTCCGAAAACTTCCTTCACCTTCTCACAGCAGGACGCCGCCGTGCACCAGGCGGGCAGAAGGCCGACCCTTCCGATCCCGTACTCTCCCTTGTCCGTGGTGGCTGTGACCTCCAGGATCTTCTGCTGCTCCAGGCACATCATGTCTCCGGCCAGCTGTCCCATGGTCACAACATCGTAATTCGTGTGCATGGCAAAATGGGCAACTCTGTTTTCCGCCAGCGCCAGAACCCGGCGCCCGGTCAGGTCCCCTTCATTGAACTGCCTGATGCCCTGCATGGTAAGCGGATGGTGGGTCAGCAGCAGCTGCACGCCTTCTTCCGCGCATCTGGCGATCACCGGGTCCGTCGCGTCAAGGGCCACCAGCACCTTTGTTACCGGGGCTTCGATCCTGCCCACCTGCAGGCCGGGATTGTCCCATTCCATGGCAAGTTCGTACGGATATTCATTTGTCAGTTCATCCGTGATGGTCTTTACGGTCAGCTGTTCCATGTTCATACCTCCTGCTGTGGCCGGATGCCTGAGCTGAAGCTTTAGGTCTGTTCAAAATACCTGAAGGCGGCCGCGTTCAGTTCCAGTTCTTTTTCAAGTTCGATCATGCGCTCCCGCGCCCTGGGGCTGTCCTGATGTTCAAGCCCGGAAAGGATCCGCCCCAGTTTTTTTCTCTCTTCCCGCAGATATTCCAGAAGCACGGGATGCCTGCTTTCAAGAAGTCCGGGACCGTAGCGCAGCCGCAGATCGTCCGTCAGCGGACCCTCTTCCTGTCCGCGGCGATGCAGCTGCATCATGGGATAGTATTTTCCATCCTCTTTTACCAGGTCTTCCCTGGTGATCTCCCAGCCATGTTCTGACACCCAGGCTCTGACCAGCGGGATATCCGACTGCGGCTGCAGGACAAGTTCCTGCGCGCCGGCAAGCCTCTCCTCTCCTTCCGAGAGGATCCGGATGACCAGCATTCCGCCCATTCCGGCGATCAGGATACACCCATCCTTCAGATCCGGAAGATTTTTCAGGCCATCGGAAAGCACCAGCGCGATCCTGTCCGACAGACCATACGTGCGGACCGTCCGGGCGGCTCTGGCCAGCGGGCCCTCGTTGATGTCCGCCGCAACGGCACCCGGAACGGTCCCGTTCATGCACAGCCATACGGGCAGGTAACCGTGATCGGTCCCGACATCGGTCAGGAACAGTCCCGGCGTGACCAGGCCTGCAAGGGCTTCCATCCTTTGTGACAATTGCATCCTAACTTTTTCTCCTCTTTCAGGTAAGCTGCAGCTGAAGCCTGTCAATCTGCTGCAGTTTTTTCTTGTCCGCGATCATCTTCTGAATGCTGCCAATGTCGGAGGCGTCGGTTTCCCTGGTCTCCATGCGAAGCAGGATCTCCACGGCAGTCCTCAGGTTTTCCTTCACCGCCTTGGAAACGTCCTCCGGCCTGGTCAGCCGGACCTCCGAATGGAAGATGGCCGCGGCCTCCTGCTGCTCCTGCATCTCCTCGAAGTGGTCCACGATTGCTGCCGGTTCCAGTTTTCCTTCTTTCAGCTGGGCTTCCACCAGCTTCGCCACCTCCCGCAGCAATCCTTCCTCAAAAGCATCCGCGGGGAAATACTCAAGGATCACCGGCCCCAGCTGCGGGTATTCAGCGATCCAGGAAAGCAGCCGTTTCTGCAGTGTGCGGAAGCTGTCCCCCGCCTGCGGCCGTTTCCCGGCAGGGACAACGGGTTTTCTCTCCCGGACTCCCTGCATCAGATAACTGCCCACCATTTTTCTGAGTCCCTCAAAGGAGGTGTGGTAGGTCTGGGCAACTGCTTCTATATAGTTTTCCCGCTCGATCTCCTGTTCATACTCGGCTATTTTTCCGGCCGTTTCCCGGAAAAATGCCGTCTTGCTGTCCGGATCGCTCATGTCATAGGATCTCTGAAGGACACGGATCTCGAACAGGAAGCTGTTCTCGGCATTTTCGATTCTCTCCCGGAAGGCGTCCTGGCCTCTTGCTTTGATGAATTCATC
>CACZSG010000238.1 GCA_902783665.1 uncultured Lachnospiraceae bacterium
CCTGCGTAAAAATGAAACCGGATCCGGGGATATTTGTCATGCAGGTTCTTTGCCGCGCGCATAAAATAAGACATTCCCTCTGATTCCGCGCATCCGATCCTGATATCGCCTCCTGCCTCCGCCCCCAGCGTCCGGAATTCCTCCTCGGTTTTATCCACCATATCAAGGATCTCTTCCGCCCGTTCCCGAAGCAGCATGCCCTCCTCCGTCAGCGAAATATGGTGGCTGTGCCGGTGGAACAGCTTTTTCCCAAGTTCATCTTCCAGTATCTGCATCTGGCGGGAAAGGGTAGGCTGAGAGATATGAAGATAGTCTGCCGCCTTTGTAATGTTTCCGTCCCTGGCGATCTGAAGAAAGTATCTGAGCGTTCTGATTTCCATCTTTTCATTCCTCCCGGTATCAGCAAGTCCAGGTCCATCCGTAATCAGAAGATGACCCCTCTGGTGTCAGAATTACAGGCTGTATCATCATCCCCCTGAATGGGAGAGATATTCATTTCTGTTATACCATGTTATCAATAATCAGTATTATACATTTCATCGGATCTTCTGTAAAATGGAAAGCGACAGCATAAAAAGATAAGAAATGAAAAGATAAGAAAAGAAAGGTTCGGAAAAGAAATGAAAATGGAAAACCTGGAAATAAAGGAATCTGATCTGCTTGAAAAAGTAATAGAGTATATGAATACGGGACGGGGAGACGAAATGACGGAGGAAATGGCACAGCGGTCTCTGCGTCAGAGTCAGGACGCCATCCGGCAGACGATGGAACTGAACACCAGGTATCATACCCCGGAGGAGATCGTGGCCATCATGTCCGAAATGACCGGAGAAAAGGTAGATGACAGTTTTCGCATGTTTCCGCCTTTTTACACGGATTTCGGCAGGAATATACACCTCGGGAAAAATGTGTTCATCAATTCTTCCTGCCATTTTCAGGATCAGGGCGGCATCTATATAGGGAATGACGTGCTGATCGGTCATAACGTGGTCCTCGCGACGGTCGACCACGATCTGAACCCTTATGACCGTCACAACCATTACGCCCCCATCCATATCGGGGACCGGGTCTGGATCGGGGCAAGCGCCGTCATCACAAAAGGGGTGCGGATCGGAAATGGTGCCGTGGTCGCGGCAGGGGCAGTCGTCACAAAAGATGTGCCTGATAATACCATTGTGGGCGGCGTACCGGCCAGAGTACTGAAAGTGGTTACGGATAGTGAGCAGAAATGAACCTTAATCGTTCGCAAGATAGCGAAAAGAGCGGCCAAGCCGCTCAAAATGGAACCCCTGCGAACCTTAGTCGTTCGCAGGGTAGCGAAAAGAGCGGCCAAGCCGCTCTTTTCTTATTTAGTGATGGAACAGGCGGATGCCGGTGAAGGCCATCGCCATTCCGTATTTATTGCAGGTCTCGATGACATCCGCGTCGCGGACGGATCCGCCCGGCTCGGCGATGTACTTCACGCCGCTTCTGCGGGCGCGTTCGATGTTGTCGGAGAACGGGAAGAAGGCATCGGAGCCCAGTGTTACGTCGGTCAGCTGATCCAGCCATGCGCGTTTTTCTTCGGCGGTGAATTCTTCCGGTTTCTCGGTGAAGATCTTCTGCCATGCGCCGTCAGCCAGAACATCCTCGGAATCGGAGCCGATGTAGACGTCGATGGCGTTGTCGCGCTCTGCGCGGCTGATGGTCTCGGCAAACGGAAGTGCAAGCACCTTCGGATTCTGGCGCAGGAACCAGTTGTCCGCCTTCTGGCCTGCCAGACGTGTGCAGTGAACGCGGGACTGCTGGCCGGCGCCGATGCCGATGGCCTGGCCGTCTTTCACGTAGCAGACGGAGTTGGACTGGGTATATTTCAGAGTGATCAGAGCGATCTTCAGATCGTCCATGGCTTCCTTCGGGATCTCCTTGTTCTCGGTGACCACGTTGGAGAGCAGCTCGTCGTTGATGGGAAGCTCCTGACGGCCCTGTTCAAAGGTAACGCCGTACACCTGCTTGCGCTCGATGGGCGC
>CACZSG010000239.1 GCA_902783665.1 uncultured Lachnospiraceae bacterium
AATCTGGGCCAGTTCGAAAAGGCCCTGAATGGTGCCGTCCTCGCCGTTCTTTCCGTGAAGGACCGGGAAGATAACGTCGATCTTCTTCGAAACATAGCTTCCGTCCGGCTGGAACAGAAGCAGGCTCTTTTCCGTGGCATCCGGCGACAGCAGTGCCTTGATCCTGCCCTCGCGCCAGGAACCGTCCGCGATCTCCTTGCAGGAAGGGGTGTAGATCCAGTGTCCTCCCTTGGTGATGCCAACAAGCACCTGTTCATATTTATCCGGGTCCATAGCCCCGGCAACTGTCTGTACGGACACGCAGGAAACATCGTGTTCCGATGACTGTCCGCCAAACAACAATAAAACCGTCTTCTTTTCCTGACTCATGCAATTTCCTCCCGAATCTCAAAACATATCCGTTACGTCGAACTATAGCACAGCCCTTTGAGGATTTTCAAGCTGCATTCATCAACGTATTTTTTGTACTCACTACCATTTCAAGCAGTATTCTACCACAGCATCTTCAGCAATTCCTTGCAATCAACGCCTTTGACCTTTTAAATAGTGCTCGTCATCAGGGCACAACTTTCGCAATCATAACACATCCGTCGCCTTTTGTCAGCACATTCACGAACTTTCTGTCCAAAACTTCCGCATTTTTCTACCCCAGAAAAAAAGCTTCTGTGCTATAATTCCATACGATAACCTGAACCTTCCGCTGACGGTATATGCGAAAAGAGCCGCATCACGACCCACACAGTACCGGCTCATATCCGCCCCCCGCCCGGCAGGAACCACATCGCAGGACAGACCGCCTGTTGCTAAAGGAGAAAACCATATGACCAAAGTATGCTGTCTGAACCCCATCGCCAAAGTAGGAACCCGGAACTTTACCGACAAGTACACCTTCACGGACAATCTGCAGGAAGCAGACGTTGTGCTGGTACGCAGCGCCTCCATGCACGAACTGGAACTGCCCGACAGCCTGGACGCCATCGCGCGTGCCGGAGCCGGCGTGAACAATATTCCGCTGGATGTCTGCACAGAAAAGGGAATTGTCGTTTTCAATACACCCGGAGCCAATGCGAACGGCGTAAAAGAACTTGTCATCGCAGGAATGCTGCTGGCAGCCCGCGATATCGGCGGCGGCATACGCTGGGTACAGAACAATAAAGACGACGAGAACATCGGCAAGAGCATGGAAAAGGCCAAAAAAGCCTTTGCCGGCACCGAGATCAAAGGCAAGACTCTGGGCGTCATCGGCCTGGGTGCCATCGGCATTGAAGTAGCCAACGCCGCGGATGCCCTTGGTATGCATGTGATCGGATACGATCCCTTCCTGTCCGTCAGCGGTGCGCTTCGTCTTTCCCGCCATGTAAAGATAAAGGAAAAACAGGAGGATATCTTCCGCGAAGCTGATTACATCACCCTGCATGTGCCGCTTCTTGACACCACGAAATACACCATCAACAAGGAATCCCTTGCCATGATGAAGGACGGTGTGGTGATCCTGAACTACGCCAGAGACCTTCTGGTAAACGACGATGACCTGGCCGAGGCGCTGGAATCCGGAAAAGTACACCGTTACATGACCGACTTCCCTACCCCGAAGGTAGCAAACCTTCCTGGCGTCATCGCCACCCCGCACCTTGGCGCTTCCACCGCAGAGTCCGAGGACAACTGTGCCGTGATGGCCGTTGATGAGCTTCGCGACTATATCGAGACCGGCCGCATCCGCAACTCCGTCAACTATCCGACCTGCACCCTCGATCCGGATCCCTGTGCCGCACGTATCTGCATCCTGAATGTGAACAAGCCGAACATGATCGTCCGTCTCTCTTCCATTCTCTCCGATGCCGGCATCAACATCCCGAACATGGCCAACCAGAGCCGCGGGGATGCAGCCTACACCGTGATCGACTGCGACACTGTTCCTGATGACAGCCTGATCGAAAAGCTGCGTCAGGTGGAAGGTGTAAAGAAGGTACGTGTGATCTACCACTAAAGATCCGCGTGATCTGTTACTGAAATATCCTGTACACATTATGCGCCAAGGGTGCCTTCACACCTCTGGCGCATCTGTCATAATCAGAAAAAACGATTTGGAGGATTCTTATGGCGCAGAAAAAAGAGCGTCTCTACTATCTGGACTACGCAAGGGGCATCGGCATCGTGCTGATGGTCTTCGGGCACATTATGGACGAGAACCATCTGCCCGTCTCATGGTTCTACGGCATTCACATTGCCATGTTCTTCGTGCTGAGCGGAATCCTGATGGCGTATACACAGGTGGATAAGAGGCCTTTGAAAAAGGTGATCGCCGGATATGCGCGCAGCCTTCTTCTCCCCTGCATCACCTACGAAGTGATCTTCGTGGCCATGTACGGAATCCTCTATCATTTTGATTACAGTCCTCTGGGACATCAGCCCTGGGATATCCTGAAGCTGCGACCGGTGAACACCCCCATGTGGTTCCTGATCACCTCATTTTTCGCGCAGCTGGCACTGGTCCTGCTGCTGAAAGGGTATGACGCCCTTACAAAGAAGAAATCAGATTCAGAAAAAGGCAGCCTGCGTCTGCCGGTTCTTCTTGTGTGCGCAGTCCTTTATGTACTGCCTTTCCTGTTTTCGGCAAAGCATCCGAATCCCGGCGTACTGTGGTGGACCTGCACTGCGGTCGGTTTCCTGGCTTACGGATATTTCGGCTGCAGACTGTATCTGCGCATCCGGCTGCCTCTGCCGGCTGCTCTGGCCATGCTTGCCGCAGGTATCCTTCTTTCTTATCCGAACGGCCCTGTAACCATTTACAAGCTGTTTTACAACAACCCGTTCCTGTACACCGCTTCCGGTGTAGTAGGTTCCGCAGCTCTTCTGCAGCTGGTCCGCCTGCTGCCGGAGCACAAATGGT
>CACZSG010000240.1 GCA_902783665.1 uncultured Lachnospiraceae bacterium
CTTTTCCCGTATCCGGCCACGACTCTGGCATAGGCGATGGCATATACGGAACAGTAGCTGGATCTTTTTGGCTGTGCGCCGATGGCCTTGATCAGAGAAGAATTGTACGGCAGCTTTCTGGAAACAGCCTGCTGTTTCGAAACAACATTGGAAGCCGCCTGTTTCGCCTTGTTCACGGCACTCTGTACTACCGAAACAGCCGGAGATGGCTTACGGGGAGTGGTAAATTTATACGGGGCCGTATAGTAGAGTTTCCCGTTCTGGTCGATCAGATAGAACCGGTAATAGTACGTCGTGGACGGGCTCAGGGTGAACCTGTAAGTGTTCAGGTTGAACCAGGCATTGAAACTTTTCAGTGTATAATTGATCTTGTCCTCCCTGGCTCCCATTGCTTTTCCTCTGGAATTATACAGAATGAATCCGCATCTGCGCAGCCGGATCCTGTCCGGATTGCCGATGGTGGCATTCAGCTGCGCATTCGAATAGGACAGTTTTGTGACTGCATTAACCTTGCAGGAAAGCCTCGTCGCCGCATGCGCTTTCACGGACGGTACAAGGGACGCCAGCAAGGTCAGAAAGAGAACTGCCGCAAATACTCTGATCTGTTTTGTGAGGGATCTGGTGCTGCTGATTGCTGTCTTCATGGTGATACCTTTCCTTTCTTAATCTTACAGAAATAAGTTTCATTTTTGTTCTGGAATCATCACAAAAGGTCCTTATCCGTTTTCTTTTGTCTGACGCTGATCCCGGAACAGCGGCCGGTTCGCCGGACTTTCACGACAGGCACCTCTTTTGCATAGCTCTCTGTGCAGGTGCCTCTATAAAAAGAACGGAGAAAGCAGCCGCTTTCTCCGTTCTTCTCAGTAAAATATATTTACTTGTTTTTCGTTGATTTTTGTTGCTGGGTTTCTCGCTGGGTTTCATGCCGGGTTCCCGCTGGTTTTCTTACTGTTTTCAGTCTCAGCTCACTCTTTCGAAATCTGACGCCGGATGCTTGCAGACAGGGCAGATGAAATCCTCCGGAAGTTCCTCCCCCACATACTCGTATCCGCAGATGCGGCATCTCCAGACAGTCTTCCCGTCCTCTGTCTTCCCCACGGGCTGAGGCTTCGGCTTGATGCTGCTCTGGTAATACTCATAGGAAGCCGGGGCAGTTTCGGACAGCACATCCATATCCGTCACCTGGGCAATGAACAGTGTGTGAGTTCCCAGGTCGATGGTCTGCTCCACCCAGGCGGAAATGTAGGCACAGGTGCCTTCCGTAATGATGGCGCAGTCGTTATGCCCCCTCCTGAACCCTGTAAAGCCGGCAAATTTGTCCGCTGTTCTGCCGGACTGGAAGCCGAACCTTTGAAAGAGCCCGAAGTCCGCCGCCTGGCTGATGACCGACACCGTAAACTTCCTGGTCTCCATCACCAGGTCATGCGTGTAGTTCGACTTGTTCACCGCAATGCTGATCCGGTTCGGTTCCGAGGTGACCTGGCCGGCTGTGTTGATGATGCAGCCATTGTCTTTTCCGTCCTTGTTTGCGGTCAGTACGAACAGACCGTAGGTGAGCTTGTACATGGCTTTCTTGTTCATGTTGCCTCCTTTCGCCGGTAAGTGAGTCAGAGGGACGTTCACCAGTGACTCATTCTGGCCACCGGCGGCCAGAAGTGCTGGTCCGACAATCCCAGAATGAGTCACTGGTGAACGTCCCTCTGACTCACTCCATGTTACTTAATAATTCGCTGCATGTACTTCAAAATAGGACTGCGGATGGTCGCATACCGGGCATTTGTCCGGGGCCTGGGTCCCGATGACGATGTGTCCGCAGTTGCGGCACTCCCACACCTTCACTTCACTCTTCCGGAATACTTCCTGGGCCTCCACGTTATGAAGCAGGGCACGATATCGCTCCTCGTGGTGCTTCTCGATCTGGCCTACTGCGCGGAATTTGGCCGCCAGTTCGGGGAATCCTTCCGCCTCCGCGGTGCGCGCAAAGTCTTCGTACATGTCGGTCCACTCATAGTTTTCACCGTCCGCCGCGGCGGCCAGATTCTCTGCCGTGGATCCGATGCCGTTCAGTTCTTTGAACCACATCTTGGCGTGTTCTTTCTCGTTGTCCGCTGTCTTCAGGAACATGGCTGCGATCTGTTCGTAGCCTTCCTTCTTGGCCTTGGACGCAAAGTAGGTGTATTTGTTCCTGGCCTGGGATTCGCCGGCGAAAGCGGCCTCCAGGTTCTTTTCCGTCTGTGTTCCGGCATACTTATTCCCGGCAGCAGGAGCCGGTTCTGCAGGCATGGCCGGCTGCGCAGCAGGAGCCGCTGCAAAGGCGGGCTGTGCAGGTGCCTGCGGTGCTGCAGGAGCAGCAGAACTATTCTGTGCAAACGGGGAAGCAGGCATTTCCGGTTTTACAGGTGCTTCCTGTGAGAACGCGTCTGCAGGAACCCCGGGTGCTGCCGGAGGCTGCTGGGTGAAGGGCGATTCATGCATCTGCTCTGCTGCAGCCGCAGCGCCAACTTCTACGATCTTCTCTCCATGCGCCTTGCATTTCGGACAGACTGCCGTGGCAGGATTTCTTGCCTCAAAAACTTCTCCGCATACCAGACATTTTACGATTGCCATTTTGTTTCCTCCTTTTTAATATCCCTCGATCCTTCTCTTTTTCCGAAGGTCATATCTCTTTTTTCCGGCCTCCCATTCGGCCTTTTCCTGTTCTGTTTCAAGCTTCAGCCCGGGTACGGGCACCGGTTTCCCGTTCTCGTCCACGGCCACCATCACCAGGAAAGCCCGGTTGATGCTTCTGCGGATCCCCAGGTAATCCTCCACATAGGTATCCACCCGGACCTCCATGGATGTCGTGCCCACGTAGGTCAGTTTTCCCTCCAGTACCACCATGTCGTTCTTGTAGGCGCCTGCCTTAAAGGAAAGGTTGTCCACCAGCGCCGTTGTGATCTCGTGGCCGCAGTGGCGGCGGCTCACCACGCCGGCCACCTCGTCGATCCACTGCATCAGGTAGCCGCCGAACAGACGGCCGTAGGGATTGATGTGCTGGGAGCGGATCACGTAGACCTGCTCCGTTCTGGAATCTTCTACTCTTTTTTCCATTGATTTCTGTTTCCTTTTTTGTTTCCTCTTTTGGTTTTTTTACGGAGTTATCGTTACTGTCCCTTTGTAATAGCTCTGCACAGCCTTCGTCATCACATCCCGCACCGTCTCCTTCGCGTCGGTATAGCTGACATTCCTGTATCCGCCCGCGTTCATGGTGTAATAATACCCGTTGGAATAGTGTTCGAACACCCTGGTCTTGTAAACAGACGGGAATTTTGCGTAGGTTGTCACAGACCAGTCCTCGACGGTAACGCCATAGAAGGTCTTTTTCTGCATGGGGCAGTACCTGTTTCCATACTGATGATCATAGCTGACAATATATCGTTTCGCTTTGTTAACGGCTATCGTGTCGCCGTCCGCCAGCGGGACCATCTGATAGTACCATCCCTTCGGATGATACGCATACAGGAAATACTTCCCGTACCGGTTTTCCAGCAGCAGTTCCGGGACCCCGTCCCCGGTGTAATCCTTCACCCAGTATCTTTTGTAGATCCCGGAGTACTTGTTCCAGTATGCTTTATAGGCTTTCTTTGCAGCCGCCGCAGCTGAGCCGTCCTGAACCGTTACTTTGCAGGCAGCCTTCTTGCTGCCCCGC
>CACZSG010000241.1 GCA_902783665.1 uncultured Lachnospiraceae bacterium
CTCTGTACGGGTTCCTCTTTCAAAACTACGGCTTCCTGATGCAGCGGATCAGCAGGTGGACCGCCACTGTCATCATACCAATCCAGATCAGCCCGCTTGTTGCCGCCGTGAGGGGAAGCATGGACTGCGGCGAGCCCTCGTTATTTACCATGATCAGGGTGTTCTGCAGTGTGATAACGGAAAGCAGGGCATCCATGAAATTGATGGAACGGAGTATTTTTACGGATCTGTTTTCACTTGCGTTTTTTCTTCGAAAATTCACCGAAGCCATGCTGATCTTATAAGTGGTATACGCTGCCATGGCGATGGAGGGAATAAGGCCAATCTTCACCGGTTTGTCGAAAACTGTCATCATCCTGATCGGCAGGATGAGACTGACGGTCTGGACAAGCAGCAGTACTGATGAAAAAAGGTGCAGCCGCACGTGTCCTGAATCGACTGCCTTTTCCCCTTTTCCGGCTTTACGTTCTGAATTGATCAGAATGAATCTGATCACCGTAAGCAGCAGATAGTAGATAAAAATACTGCTGTGCCAGGGAGAAGCATGCCGGATGCCCAGGAAGCCGTTATAGAGTCCGAATCCCCCTGACACAAGCATGGAACCCAAGGAATTGATGAAAGTCTTAAAGTCAAAATCGGATTTCCATTTATATATATAATCTTTGATTTCCATATCTTGTTTATATAATTTCTTCTTTTTACTGTCCAGGCACAAAAGCTTTTTTGCCAATAAAAAACATGGAATCAAGCCTCTGTAAAGCTTAATTCCATGTTTTTATTCTGTCAACCTCTTCTTGAGCTTATTCCTGCCGCATCCGTCAGGAGAATTCCGGCATCAACCCAGCGAACGTACGCCTGTCACTTCGCAGAGCATCGCTTTTGACTGGTCAGATTCAGCTGCTCCGGGTTCTGAGGCCTTACAGGCACCGGCTCAGCAAGAAACTGTATTATACCAGACCCTGGATCAGAATAAACAGGATCAGCACCGGCAGAACATACCGGAAATAGCCCTTCAGTGCCGGCGACAGTTTCAGGCCTTCGCCCGTGTTTGCTTCTCCCAGATAATGATCAAAGCCCCAGCCCCACTTTGTCACACAAAAAAGCAGGAAAATAAGGGATCCCACGGGCAGCAGCAGATTGCTGACAAGGAAATCTTCGGCATCCATGATCCCGCGTCCCCCGAGCAGCCTTACATTCTTCCAGATATTGGAACCGAACACGCACGGAAGACTGCCGACCAGCAGAATGACCAGGTTCAGTGCGGAAGACTTCACTCTGCTCCATCCCAGATGATCGATAAACGGGGCGATCAGATTCTCGAACACGGCAATGACCGTTGAGAAGCTGGCAAAGGTCATGAACAGGAAAAACAGTGTCCCCCACAGACGCCCGCCCGGCATGTGCAGGAATATCTGCGGCAGAGTGACAAAGATCAGGGACGGACCGGCTGCCGGCTCAACACCGTAGCTGAAGCATGCCGGGAAGATGATCAGTCCTGCCGAAATGGCCACAAGGGTATCCAGTGCGCAGATCCGCACCGCCTCTCCACCTAGGGTGAAGTCTCTGGACATGTAGCTGCCAAGGATCTCCATGGAGGAAATGCCGATGGACAGCGTAAAAAAGCTCTGGTTCATGGCCGCGGTGATCACTTTCCCGAAGCCGATCTTCTTCGCCCTTGCCAGGTCAGGAAGCAGGTAGAACGCAAGCCCTTTCTTTGCCCCTGATAAAGTAAAGCTGTTGACGACCAGGACCAGGAGCAGGACCAGGAGGCACAGCATCATCCATTTGGAGATGCGCTCCAGACCCTTCTGGATTCCGAAGCTGCATACCAGAATGCCGGCGATCACGGTAACAGCCATAAAAAGTGTGAGCTCCTTCGGATTCGCCATCATCCGGTCGTATACTGCTTTCACTGCTTCCGTCTCCGCGGCTTTGTCCAGCCCGGTGCCCAGTCCCGAAAATTCTCCCCTGGCGAACTTAATGAAATAGTCCATCATCCAGCCGGAGACCGAAGTGTAATACATCATCAGGATATAGCATCCGATAATGCAGAACCAGCCGTGAATGTGCCATTTACTTCCCGGTTTTTCCAGTGCCTGATACGCTTTTACAATGCTCTGGCGGCTGGCGCGTCCCACGGCAAGCTCCATCGTAAGCACGGGAATCCCCATGATCGCCAGGAACAGCAGATAGAAGAAGACAAATACGGCACCGCCGTTCTCCCCAGTGATATACGGAAATTTCCATACATTCCCGATTCCGATGGCACAGCCCGCGCTTACCAGGATAAAGCCAAGCCGGGAGCCGAAGTTCTCTCTTTTCATAAATCGATTGTTTCCTTCCTGCACAAAATATATTTGATTAACACGATAAAGCGTGAGCGCATATCGTACCCGCAGAATGATAGCACCTGCGGAGATTTCAGTCAAGTAAAATGCCATCAGACCAAGTCCGATGGCACAGATCATCCGTTTACTGATCTCCTCTGTTATTTGGTGTCAAATCCGCTGACCGCGATGATCTCCAGCTTCGGTTCGCGCTTCGCCTCGTCCTCTTCAAGACCGCTGAAATCGGCCATCCAGATCTGACCTGTTCCAAAGCAGATTCCTTCGCCGTTCACGAACATGTTCCTGCAGGAATCATCCTCCATTTCCTTCCGGTCGGCATCCGCGATCACTTTATCTTCCATATACGCCAGGAAATCATCCGCATTTTCCACCTTAACATCCGGATACATATTGATAGGATAATTGATCCATTCGGAAATGGCTTCCCAGTCTTCCCCGAGGTAGGCTTCTTTCACCTTCGCGGCAAACTCCTCTACTTCCTCCTTGGGCATGTCTGTCACCATTTCATAGTAGAAAGGATCTTCATCGGTCTCGGATTCAGACTCCATCTCTGTTTCCATGAAGGCCTCCTTCTCCGTCTCCGTAGAGGCAGCGGCAAATCCCCCTGCCATTGCGGCCAGAGATAAAGCCGCGGCTGCTCCGATAAAATAATACTTTCTTGTCATGTTTCTATCCCCTTGTTTTTATTTCAACTGTCCTGGAAGGCAGCTGTTGACATAAGTTTTTGAAAAATCATTTTTCAGATGAAATACCGGCCGGTGCCGGGTTCCGGAAATTCAGCTCAGCTGCCATCTGACGTGGCTGCCGGATTCATCTCTTGCGACCTGCAGCTGGTCCTCGATCTCCTGTTTCAGCTCCGTCACATGGGAGATGATGCCGATCAGCCGGTCTCCGCCCGCCATCTGCTGCAGGACCCGGACGGCCTGGCTGCGGGAGGTCTCGTCCAGGGAGCCGAAGCCTTCGTCGATAAACATCATGTCCAGATGGACGGATGAAGCGCTCAGCCGGATCTGGTCCGCGAGCCCGAGGGCAAGGGAAAGTGCCGCCATGAACGACTCGCCGCCGGAAAGGGTGCGGATCTCCCGCTCCTTCCCTGTCACCAGAGAGTAGACCATCAGGTCCAGCCCGTGATTTTTCCCTTCTCCTGCTTTTTCCAGGTCTGTCATCCGCAGCTCGAACTGGCCGCCGGACAGTTCCTCAAAGCGCCTGTTCGCGGAGCGCAGGATCCGTTCCAGATAGTACCGCTGCACATAGGTCTCCATGTCCATCCTGGCGCCGGACGTCTTACCCGCAAAGCGCTCGTACAGTTTCCTCAGGCGGTCAAATTCCTCCATGACCGTATGCCGGTACTCCATCTGGGCCGAGATTGCCTGAAAGGCTTTCCGGTTGACTCTCGCGATCTCCTGCGCTTTTTCAAGAATACTGCCGGCCTGGAGATACTGCTGTTCAGCTGTTTCCTTATTTGCCTGCAATGCCTCCAGATCCGGTTTTTCCCTGTCTCCTGCCGCCTTTTTTGCCTCCTCCAGAAGGCGCCCGGCTGCTGCCTTTTTCCTACGGTTGTCCTCCACACGGTTCTGAAGGACGGCTGCATCCTGCAGCCTGTATGTCTCCGTGATGTCCTTCCAGGCTTTCTCCGCGGGTTCTGTTTCCTGCCTGTTCTCCTGTGCGGC
>CACZSG010000242.1 GCA_902783665.1 uncultured Lachnospiraceae bacterium
CAGGAAGATGCTGGTGAAGACCGGAAACGATACCTACTATGTAAAAGCGGACGGCACGCCGGCCACGGGATGGGTGACCACCGGCGGCCACAAGTATTATTTCGGAAAGAACTTCAAGGCGTACAAGGGAAGGCATAAAGTCGGCGGCACCACCTATTATTTCGGCAGTGACGGTAAGCTGATCTCCCAGGGCGCGGACCTGACCGTCTCCTCCGAATGTGCCTATCTGTATGACATGACGGCAAAAAAGGTGCTGTATGACAAAAACGGCGACATGAAGCACTCAAACGCCAGCACCACCAAGATCATGACCTGCCTGCTGGCCCTGGAGAACTGCAAGACCAGCGATGTGGTGAAAGTCTCTTCGGCGGCCGCCTCTGTGGAGCCCACCAAGATGTATCTGCACGCGGGGGAGAGGATCAAAGTGAAGGACCTGCTGTTCGGGCTGATGCTTCCCTCCGGCAACGACGCGGCCATCGCGCTGGCGGAACACATCAGCGGCAGCACAACCAAGTTTGCCCAGCTGATGAACAAGCGGGCCAAGGAACTGGGCTGCACCCATACGCATTTTGTGACGCCGAACGGCCTGGATGCCGGGCTGGACCACTACACCAGCGCCCACGATCTGTGCACCATTACAGCCTATGCCATGAAGAACAGCTCGTTCCGTCTGTTGGCAAGGACCAGGAATTACAGCTGCACCAGCGTGTCGGGCTACAGCTACAATCTGTACACCACCAATGCCCTGTGGGGAACCGTTCCGGGGCTGATGGGCGTGAAGACCGGTTTCACCAACAAGGCCGGCTACTGCTTCGTAGGGGCCGTGAAGGGGTCCAACGGACATTACTATATTTCCGTCACGCTAGGCGCGCCTTCGGGACCGGACCGGTGGACGGATTCGGCGAAGCTGCTGAATTACGCGTATAAACTGAAATAAGCGACATCTGATGAAACTGCAATGGGACAGAGGCTTTGCCTCTGTCCTTTGTCATGCTGTGAACGAAAGGGACAGAGCTGCTTTCCGGCTGCATATGGACTTTGAAATCTGTACGTTTCAGGAATGTATTTCAATGTTTACATCTGCAGGATCTACTGGTATACTTGTTTTATAAATACTTTTATAAAAGTCGGGCCGAATGATTTGACAAGTATTAACAGACTGATGACGCAGATAGAGAAGAAGGACGACAGATGGCGAACAAGATTGAGTTGCGGCAGATCAACAGGAACAGCATATACAGGTGTATTCACAAACAGGAAGTGATCTCCAGGCAGGAGGTCGCTGCCCTGACCGGTCTGAGCATTCCCACCGTGATCCAGAATCTTCTGGATCTTGAGGAGGAGAAACTGATCCACACGGACGGCGCTTTTGAATCTACCGGGGGAAGAAGAGCCAAAATGATCCACTGCGTCTATGATGCTGCATACGCGGTGGGAATTGACATTACGAAGAACCATCTGACCATCGTGATCGCTGACCTGAAGGGACGTATCCGGTGGGGCGGGAAGCGGGAGAGCTTTCCGTATGAAAACACGGCTGCCTATTATGACGAGGTCTGCCGCAGGCTGAACGACCTGATCGAAAAGAACCGGATCCAGACCAGAAAGATTATCGGCGTGGGCATCTCGCTTCCCAGTATTGTGGACAAGACCAGCGACCTGGTCACATACGGACACATTCTGGGAGAACCCAGAAATATCAGAAGCTTTTTTGAAGAACGCCTTCCATACAAAGTGAGTATATTTAACGACGCCAACTCTGCCGGCTACGCGGAGACCTGGGACAGCAGCAGCGAGAAGATGCGGTTCTACCTGATGCTGAGCAATTCCGTCGGCGGCGCCATGATCAAGAACAATGCAATTTATCTGGGAGACGACTCCAGAAGCGCGGAGATCGGCCATGTAAAAATATTCCCGGGAGGGAACCTGTGCTACTGTGGACAGAGAGGCTGTGTGAATGCTTACCTTTCAGCTAAAGTACTCTCTGACGGTTTTAACGGGAACCTGGAAGCCTTTTTTGAGAACCTGGAGAATAAAGACGAGGACTGTATGAAGCAGTTTGATGCCTATCTGGAGCATCTGGCGGTAACGGTTGTGAACCTTCGGATGCTTTACGACTGCCAGATTATTCTGGGAGGATATGTCGGAAAGTACATGGACCGGTACATGACCGGCTTAGGTAGAAGACTGATGGCCCTCAATCCATATGACGACAATTCAGATTATGTGACGCCCTGCCGCTACAAAAACGAAGCGTCAGCCATCGGCAGCGCGCTGCCGTTCCTGACGGAGTTCATAGAAGCCGTATGAGAAGCGCTGAACTGGATCCGTATGAGACAACGCTGAACTGGATCCGTATGAAACAGCGCTGAGCCGGATCCGAACGGGACAGCCGGAGAAGTGTCCGGCAAGGACAAAAATCTCATAGTGTTTGAAAAGACAAAAAGAACTGATATAGCACCGGTTGTGTTAAAAGTATAACAAACTTAGACGCAACCGGTGTTTTATTGTGCAAATATGACAAAAACAGGGATGCAAAATCGGCAGTAACGATGAAAATCAGAAACAATATTGACTTCCTTGAAAATGCGTTTTATTCTTTTAGTAATAAGTTTAATAAAGTAGTTTATAAAAGTTGACATTGGATTAACAATGAAATATGGATCGATGCTCCAGGAAAGGAGATGTGATGGAAGACATCAAACTGAGGGTGGAAGGAATCGAGAAATCCTTCCCGGGCGTCAAAGCACTGAGCAACATCAGCTTTGCCGTAAGAAAAGGCACCGTCCATGCGCTCTGCGGTGAAAATGGCGCCGGAAAATCTACGCTGATGAAGGTCCTGACGGGCCTGTACAAAGCGGATGCCGGCCAGATCTATATTGATGAAAAACCGGTGGAGATCAAAAATCCCATTCAGGCCAGAGAATACGGAATCTCCATGATCGCGCAGGAACTGAACTATGTTTCGGAGCTTTCAGTTGAAGAAAACCTCTTCATGGGCCGTCTCCCGGTGAACCGTTTCGGAAAGGTGGACTGGAAAAAGGTCAGACAGGAGGCTGTGAAGTTCCTGAAGGAGGAGCATCTGTCCTATGCGCCGGACCAGAAGCTGAAGACGCTGACGGTTTCAGATATCCAGATGCTGGAGATCATCAAGGCCATCACCAACAACGCGCAGATTGTGCTGATGGACGAGCCTACTTCCTCTATCTCCCAGAAAGAAGTGGAGCTGCTGTTTGAAAAAATCGCAGAACTGAAGGCAAAGGGTGTCAGCATTGTATATATCTCCCATAAGATGGATGAAGTATTCCGTATCGCAGACGATATTACCGTGATCCGGGACGGAGAAGTGGTCTCCTCTGACAGGGCGGAGAACCTGGATATCGATACGGTGATCGCCAGGATGGTCGGCCGGAAGATGGAAAACGTCTATCCGAAAGAAGAGATGCCGATCGGGGAGAAGGTTTTTGAAGTAAAAGACTTTCATCAGAAAGGTATTTTCGACAATATCAATTTCTACGCCAGAAAAGGTGAGATCGTAGGCTTTGCCGGTCTGGTCGGCGCAGGCCGTACAGAGGTCATGCGTGCCGTCTTCGGCCTGGATCCGAAGGAAGGCGGAACTGTCCTGATCGACGGGCAGGAAGTCGCGATCCGCAGCCCGGAGGACGCTATCTCCAGAAAACTGATCATGCTGTCGGAGGACAGAAAGGAATATGGCATTGTGCCGGTCCGCAGCGTGACGGAGAACGCTTCCCTTGCTTCTCTGAAGAATTATTTCTTCAAGGGCTTCTGCCACAGGCAGAAGGAGAAGGAAGAGGTCCGGGAGATCTTTCAGAAAATGGACGTAAAGACGCCTACTCTGGATACGCTGATCTCCTCACTGTCCGGAGGAAATGCCCAGAAGGTGCTGCTGGCCAGATGGATGCTCTGCGAGCCGGAGATCATGATCCTGGATGAGCCCACCAGAGGTATTGATGTAGGCGCGAAGTTTGAGATCTATAAGCTGATGACGGATATCGTACGGGATGGCAGGACCATCGTCATGGTGTCATCGGAGCTTCCCGAGCTGATCGGTATGTGTGACAGGATCTATGTGATGTGCCAGGGCCTGATCACAGGATGTCTTGAAAGAAAAGATTTTTCTCAGGAACGGATTATGATGCTGGCCACCGGCCTTCTTAATTCGGAACAGAAAGGAGCATGACTATGAATAAACAAAAACTTTCCGCATATCTGCAGCGATTTTCCATTTTTATCGTGCTGATCGTTATGTTCCTGGTCTGCAGTCTGCTCAGCCCTTATTTTCTGACGCCGAACAACCTGATGAATGTGGCCAGACAGCTGTGCGTGGGCATTCTTCTGGCATATGCCGAGATGATCCTGATCGTCAGCGGATTCCTGGATCTGTCAATCGGTTCCGTACTGGCACTGGCTGGTGTTCTTTCGGTTTCCTGCTTCAAGAGCACCCACTCCATGCTGCTGGCACTCCTGGTAGCGTTCGCGGTAGGCGTTGTCTGTAACCTGATCAACGCGACCTTCGTTGCGCAGTTCAATGTGCCCGCCTTCATCGCTACTCTGGGTATGCAGCAGGTGGCCAGGGGCGTGGCCCTGTACTACACCGGCGGTGCCAACATCCTGCAGCTTGGCAAATTCGTAAAGCTCGGCCAGGGCATGCTTGGCCCCATCCCTATTCCGGTGCTGATCGTGCTGGTGATCACGGTGATCGTCTGGTATCTGTTCAACCACACAAGATACGGCCGCAGCCTGTATGCCATCGGCGGAAACCGGAAGGCAGCGGAGGCAAGCGGAATCAACGCGAAGAAGAGCATCTACATTTCCTATATTATCTGCGGACTCCTGGCAGGACTTGCTGGCGCCATCTTCATGGCAAGAAACAACTCCGGTATTCCCAACGGCGCTGTAGGATATGAAATGACCGGTCTGACGGCGGCCATCGTCGGCGGAACCTCTTTCTCGGGCGGTGTCGGAACTGTTATGGGAACCGTAGCCGGAGCGTTTATCATCGGTTTCCTGGAGAACATCATGAACCTGATCGGTGTCAACTCCTACATTCAGAGCATCATCGAGGGTGCCATCATCGTCTTCGCGGTGGCATTCGATATCCGCAGCAAGAACCGCAAGACCACCAAGCAGATTATGGCTGTGAAGGATGAGGATGCGAAGAAAGGCTGAATCCTTTTGAAAATGCTGTAAAGTCTTTAATAACAGTTGTGTTCGCAGTCTGGTTTTTGAATATACGGAACTGAGAATCGAAGTTCAGAATATGTTCCTGCTGCGGCAGGTGTGCATATTAGTTACCGTCGTACCTGCACCATTTTATTTAAAGAAAGGAAAAAAGTTATGAAGAAGTGGAAAGCATTAACAGCAGCAGCTCTTTCAATGGCAATGGTCGTAACACCCGTTACCGCTCTTGCAGATGACGCATATCGTGTCTGCTTCGTAGCACGTGCAAGTGCTGACACTTTCGCTGCATGGCTGACAAACGAGATGAAGAAAGCTGCCGAGCAGTATGACGACATCGAACTTACCTGCGTAAGTGGTGAAGCAGATGATGCCGAGATGGCAAAACAGCTGGAAGACTGCATCACAAAGCAGTATGACTATGTTATCGTTCAGTCCAACAACAATGCTGCACAGGCTCCGTATGTCAAGGCAATTGCTGACGCAGGAATCCCGGTAGTGACCACCAACCCGACCACACATCAGTGCGACCTTGACGGCGAGACCGGAGATCCGGAAGTTGACAACGCCGTTATGGCCGGCACAGGTACCGTAGACGCTGACCCGGTTGCTCAGGCAGCTGTCGGCGCACAGCGCGCTGTGGAAGAAGTTCCGGAAAACGCTAACGTTGTTGTATTCCGCGGACCGTCCGGAAACTATCATGCTGAGAAACGTCGTGAAGCATGGGATACCTACTTCTTCGATGTACGTAAAGATGTCAACATTCTTTACGAAGACTATGCAAACTGGAACAACGACGAAGCTATGGCTCTGATGGAGACCTGGGTACAGGGCGGCACACATATCGATGCCATCATCTCCATGAACGACAACATGGCAGCCGGCGCTATCGAAGCTGTCAGAAACAACACAGATTACATCGCAGAAGACGGCACACCCAGCTTCCTGGCATACGGTGTTGACGGAACAGCTCAGGGCTGCCTGCTGATCAAAGAAGGCCTCCTGACCGCTACCGCTCTGCAGAACGCAGCAGAGATCGCTCAGCTGAACATGGACTACTGCGAGAAGGTCCTGAACGGCGAGATGGAATACACCGACGTAAACGACTATGTTGACGCTCCGGAAATCAATGCTGAGAACGTTGACGAGTTCATCCAGATCTATGTTGAGAACGGTGAGATCTCCGAAGCTGACCTGGCAGAGTGATCCGGTCCGGAACAGTAACTGATCCGTTTAGAATATCTGGGAAAAGTAAAAAGCAGTCTGGTGAAAGAAGAAAACAGCTTGATTTTCTGCTGAATTCCTGTAACATAGACTGCGGCAGGTAAACAGTACGATGGGAAAGCACCCGGCGGACATGAAAGTTTGCCGGGTATGCTTTTAAGAGGGTGTACCTGAAGGAGGAGAGAAGTCGTTTTCAGCTTCGTTCCGCCCCCCCAATTTAAATTGAGAAGGAGAAAAACTATGGAAGGCACAATGAAAACAGCTGTAATGACCAGACTGAAATACTGCGAGATCCAGCAGAGACCCATCCCGGTTCCGAAGGCCGACGAAGTTCTGGTAAAGGTGGAATATGTAGGCGTCTGCGGTTCAGACCTTCATTATTATGAATCCGGCCGCATCGGAAACTTCATCGTGGAGTATCCGTTTGTTCTTGGCCACGAGGCAGGCGGCACCGTTGTTGAAGTAGGTGCTGATGTCAAGGATCTGAAAGTGGGAGACCGTGTAGCGCTTGAGCCCGGCAAGACCTGCGGCAAATGCGAATTCTGCAAGAGCGGCCGCTACAATCTGTGCCCGGATGTCATCTTCTTCGCAACACCGCCCGTGGACGGCGTGTTCCAGGAGTATGTCGCTCATGAGGCAGGCCTCTGCTTCAAGATTCCGGACAACATGTCCACAGAAGAAGCAGCCCTGATCGAGCCGCTGGCTGTTGGTATGCATGCTGCCAACCAGGGTGATGCCCATCTTGGCCAGATCGCCGTTGTTACAGGTTCAGGCTGCATCGGCCTTATGTCCATGCTTTCCCTGAAGGCTCGCGGCGTCTCCAAGGTGATCGTTGTCGACGTCATCGACAAACGTCTGGAGCAGGCAAAGAAGCTTGGTGCGGACTATGTCATCAACGGCATGAAAGAGGACACCGTTGCACGTATCATGGAACTGACAGACGGAAAGGGCTTCGACCTTGGCATCGAGACCTCCGGTTCCCAGATCTGTGC
>CACZSG010000243.1 GCA_902783665.1 uncultured Lachnospiraceae bacterium
ATCACCGCAGAGGTGTTCGAGGCCCACGCCGACGAGATCTTCGACGAAGCGGAAAACCGGCTCCACGCCCAGAAGGCGGTCATGTATCTGCTCATGGGCGGCGCCGTCAAATAAGATCACGATCCCGATACAGCACAACGCCTCCGGCCAAGCCGGAGGCGTTGTTTGTTTCATTTTTCCGTTTATTTCAGCACTACTTTGCGGAAATTCTTTTTTCCGCGTTTGACCACGATCCCGTCTCCGGAGAGAGCGTCCGCGGTGAAGCTTGCGGCGAAGCTCGTCACCTTCTCGCCGCCGGCCTCGACGCCGCCCTGCTCCACAGCGCGGCGGGCTTCGGACCGGGAGGGACAGAGTCCGGACTTCTGGAGGATGCTCAGAATATCAATGGCACCGTCGGTGAGGTCGTCGGCGGTGAGCTCCGCGGTGGGCATCTCAGCGGCGCCGCCCGCGGAGAACAGGGCGCGGGCCGTATCCTGAGCAGCCTTCGCCTCCTCCGGGCTGTGAACAAGGGAGGTGATCTCGTAGGCCAGGATCTCCTTGGCCTTGTTGAGCTCCGCTCCCTCCCACTTCTCCATCTCGTCGATCTGCTCCAGCGGCAGGAAGGTGAGCATACGCAGGCATTTCAGCACGTCCGCGTCACCGACGTTTCTCCAGTACTGGTAGAACTCGTAGGGGCTGGTCTTTTCCGGATCAAGCCATACGGCGCCCTTGGCGGTCTTGCCCATCTTCTTTCCTTCGGAGTTCAGAAGCAGTGTGATGGTCATGGCGTAGGCATCCTTGCCGAGTTTGCGGCGGATCAGCTCCGTGCCGCCCAGCATGTTGCTCCACTGGTCGTCGCCGCCGAACTGCATGTTGCAGCCGTAATCCTCGAACAGGCGGAGGAAATCGTAGCTCTGCATGATCATGTAGTTGAATTCAAGGAAGCTTAATCCTCTTTCCATTCTCTGTTTGTAGCATTCCGCGGTCAGCATGCGGTTGACGGAAAAATGCGGTCCGATATCCCTGAGAACGTCAATGTAATTCAGGTTCATCAGCCAGTCCGCGTTGTTGACCATCAGGGCCTTTCCGTCGGAAAAATCAATGAAGCGGCTCATCTGTTTTTTGAAGCAGTCGCAATTATGCTGAATGGTCTCAACGGTCATCATCTGACGCATGTCGGATCTTCCGGAGGGATCCCCGATCATGCCCGTGCCGCCGCCGATCAGCGCGATGGGCTTATTGCCGGCCATCTGCAGGCGTTTCATCAGGCACAGTGCCATGCAATGTCCTACATGAAGGCTGTCCGCCGTGGGGTCGAACCCGATATAAAAGGTTGCCTTTCCGTTGTTTACCAGTTCCCTGATCTCTTTTTCATCCGTTACCTGGGCAATCAGTCCTCTTGCCACCAGTTCCTCGTAGACCTGCATTGTGATTCTCCTTTCATCTTAAGCAAAAATCGCCAGCGGGTTCTTAAAGCACAAAAAACCCGCCCCTATAGTTCCTATAAGGACGGGAGATCTCCCGTGTTACCACCTTATTTCACAGACAGCTCACACTGCCTGCCTCAGCGAGTACTTGCAGATATCCGAATCGCGGACTCCCGTTTCATACTCTGATGCGATAACGGGCATCCGACCGCCGCAGCCTACTTGCCATCAGGTTTCGGTGCGAAGCTCCGGGATGTATTCAGGTCCGGTTTCCGTGTGCGCCTCTCATCAGCCGGCAGCTTTCTGTACCTTTCACCAGATCCTACTTGTTCCCTTCTGCGCCTGTAAACCGTAGTATATCGGCATCCCGTGGTTTTGTCAACTGCTACATTACAGAGTTGCGGATTCTCCGCTAAAATGCCGGGCCGCCTGCGGATACTCCTTGACAGATTGAAGGATGACTGTTACCATTGCGTGAATCAATATATTATTATAAAGAAAGGATCCTGTTTAAAATGGCAGATATCAAACCACAGGTACAGGAAAACAAGATGGGCTATATGCCTGTTCCCCGGCTGCTTTTCACCATGTCGCTGCCGATGATCATCTCCATGCTGGTCCAGGCTTTCTACAATGTGGTGGACAGCTACTTTGTCGCAAGAATCTCCGAAAAAGCCCTTTCTGCCGTGTCCCTGGCCTTCCCCGTCCAGAACCTGATGATAGCCGTGGCCTCCGGTACCGGTGTCGGCGTCAATGCGCTGCTCTCCAGAAGTCTTGGCGAGAAAAACTATGAACAGGCTGACAAAGCCGCCAACACCTGCATTATTCTGACTGTGTGCAGCTACCTGGTATTCATGCTGATCGGCATCTTCGGGTCCCGCCCCTACTTTGCCATACAGACCAGCGACCCGGAAATACTTCAGTACGGATATGATTACATGTTCATCGTGTGCACCTTCTCCATCGGCGTGTTCATGCAGGTCGCCATGGAGCGCCTGCTGCAGTCCACCGGACGCACCATCTACAACATGATCACCCAGAGCACCGGCGCCATTCTGAACATCATCTTCGACCCGATCCTCATCTTCGGACTGTTCGGATTCCCGAAGCTCGGCATGGCCGGAGCCGCCATCGCCACCGTGTTCGGCCAGATGGTAGCCATGGTGCTGGGCATTCTCTTCAATATGAAGCGCAATCCGGAGATCCACCTGAACCTGCAGCAGATACTGCACCCGGAACTTCCGGTCATCAAAGCCATCTATGCCGTCGGCATCCCGTCCATTCTGATGATGGCCATCGGATCCGTGATGAATTTCGGCATGAACAAGATCCTGCTGATGTTCACAAGTACGGCTACTGCTGTCTTCGGCGTCTATTTCAAGCTGCAGAGCATGTTCTTCATGCCCCTGTTCGGTCTGAACAACGGAATGGTGCCCATCGTCGCCTTCAACTACGGAGCCAAAAACAGAAGCCGCATCATGCAGACCATCAAGCTGTCCTGCGTGGCTGCCTTCTGCTTCATGCTGATCGGCTTCACCCTCTTTCAGGTATTTCCCGCACAGCTGCTGGGGCTGTTCGAGGCATCGGACAACATGCTGTCCATCGGCGTAAAGGCACTGCGGACCATCTGCTGGTCCTACCTGGCCGCAGGTTTCTGCATTGTCATCGGTTCCGTCTTCCAGGCACTCGGAAACGGAACATTTACTCTCATCAGCGCCATCTGCCGTCAGCTGCTGGTGCTTCTTCCCTCAGCCTTCATCCTGGCGGAACTTGGCGGGCTGGATGCGGTATGGTGGGCGTTCCCCATCGCGGAGGTCATGTCCTTTGCTGTGTCCATGTTCTTCTTCCGGAAGATCTACCGGGAGAAAATTGCCGTACTGTGATGCATCCTTCCCTTAAAGGATAAATAACGTACCGTAATGCATCCTTTCCTTAAAAGAAAAGACAAACAAAGCGCCGCTCTGAGAATCCACAGAGCGGCACTTTTACTGTTTTTCTGATCTTTTACACTACATGCTGTCTGAACCAACGTCACTATATATGGCAAGATACGAACGGCCCGGTCCGATCGGTCCGCACCTTCAGCGGGTATTCATCACAGCACTTTATTCAGGAAATCGATGGTCCTGGCTTCCCTGGGATGCTGGAATACCTGTTCCGGCGTGCCTTCCTCCACGATATAGCCGCCGTCTATGAACACGACTCTGTCCGCCACTTCCCGGGCAAAGCCGATCTCATGGGTGACGATCACCATGGTCATCCCGTCCGCGGCAAGCTGTTTCATGACCTGCAGCACTTCTCCCACCATTTCAGGGTCGAGGGCGCTGGTGGGCTCATCGAATAGCATGATGTCCGGTTCCATGCACAGGGCTCTGGCGATGGCCACACGCTGTTTCTGGCCTCCGGAAAGCTGGGACGGATAGGACTCTGCTTTCTTGTCCATGCCCACTTTCTCCAGTATCTGCATGGCCTTCTTTCTGGCTTCTTCCTTTGAGGCCTTTTTCAGGTCCACCGGAGCCAGGGTCAGGTTGCGCATCACGTTCATGTTTCCGAAAAGATTGAAGTGCTGGAACACCATTCCGACCCGTTCCCGCACCTTGTTGATGTCCACATGCCGGTCCGTGATTTTGATGCCGTCCACGACCACCTCGCCGCCGGTAATATCCTCCAGTCTGTTGATGCACCGCAGCATGGTGGATTTTCCGCTTCCGGAGGGCCCGATCACGACCACCACTTCTCCTTCATAGACGTCCAGGGTGATGTCCTTAAGGACTTTTGATTTCCCGAAATCCTTCTGGAGATGGGAAATATGGATCTTGACATTTCCATCAGATTTGCGCATTGCCACGGTTCAGTCTCCTTTCCAGGATTTTCGCGACGCGGGACAGGATCGTGATGACGAACAGATACATGACTCCCACGATGATCCAGGTCTGAAACGACATAAACGTATTTGCCACCACATTCTTGGCCGTATTGACCAGTTCCGGAAATCCGATGACGGACAGAATGGATGTATCCTTCAGCGTGATGATGAACTGGTTGATGATGCTGGGGATCATGGTCCGGATAGCCTGCGGCAGGATGACGCGCTGCATGGCTCTCCAGTAGGGAAGCCCCAGACTTCTGGCGGCTTCCATCTGTCCTTTGTCCACAGACTGGATGCCGGCACGGATGATCTCTGCCATGTACGCGCCGCAGTTCAGCGCCAGACAGATGGTGCCGGCCTGCAGTGCGGACAGCGTGACCGAAAAATGGAGCAGGTTGTTCAGTCCATAGGGGACGCCGAAATAGATGAAGTAGGCCAGTACGATCATCGGTACTCCGCGGATCACATCCACAAAGATCTGGGCGATCACTCTGCAGACTCTGTTCTTCAGCACGCTCATCAGGCCAAAGATCATTCCAAGAATGCAGGCAAAAAACAGGCCCCACAGGGCAAGCAGCAGCGTCTGCCCCATGGCCGTCAAAAGCAGGCTTCCATAAGTATTGATTATCCGAACCATAATGTTCCCTTCCGGTCATTCCAGTTTTCAGATCTTATCCGTCCTCCAGAGCGTCAGAAAATACTCTTCCTGAACCAAAGAAAGTGCTGCTATATCCAGCACTTTCCCGGGTCTTATACCGCTCTGTTTCAGCAGCAGTTCTTATTCCAGTACTTTTTCAGCTTCAGATGCTTCTTCTGTTTCAGCTTCTGTCTCAGCCTCTGCATCCGCTCCGAGGTACTTCGCGATGATCTCGTCGTAGGTGCCGTTTGCCTTGATGTTTGCAAGTCCTGCATTGAACTTGTCGATCAGGTCCTGCTTGTCAGCGTTGAATACTGCGAAGCCGTAGGGAGCGCCTTCGTTCTCGGAACCTTCCACGATGCGAAGGGCAAGGCCGCCGTCCTTGATGGAGGAAGCCATGATCGGTGTGTCCTCGAAGCAGGCAACTACCTGTCCGCCGAGAACTGCCTGATACATGGTGGGTGAATCTTC
Source organism: uncultured Lachnospiraceae bacterium (assembly GCA_902783665.1). GTDB lineage: Bacteria > Bacillota > Clostridia > Lachnospirales > Lachnospiraceae > Choladousia. The sequence goes on from CACZSG010000243.1 coordinate 5,384, forward strand.
AAAGAAAGTGATGGAGAATCCGTATTCATCCTTCAGGGAATCCGCGTAGGTGGCACCCTGTGTTCCGGTCTTGACGCCTACGGTCTTGCCTTCCAGGTCTTCAAATCCGGCAATATCGGAACCTTCCTGAACCGTCATGGACTGGGTCGCGTTGTAATAACCGTCGGAGAAGATCCAGCCGCTCTCTTTTCTTTCATCTGTAATGGAAGCACCGGCGATCATGCCGTCCGCCTGACCCGCCTGGCAGGCTGCAATGGAGGAATCCCAGCCAAGGCTGTTCAGCTCGTAGGTGAATCCCTGGTCCTCGGCGATGGCCGCAAGAAGGTCTACGTCGATTCCAACGAAATCGCCATTGGCATCGGTAAATTCAAAGGGCTTGAACACTGTATCGGTAGCAATGGTGTAATCTGCTGCGGAGACGGATGCCGCGAAAATACCAGTCAGGACAGCTGCAGCTGCGAATGTAGTCAACTTCTTCATATTCATGCACTCCTTTACATATTTATTGATGCTTTGCCTTAAGAAAAGGGCGCCCAGATCCACCTTGGACAGCGCCCTTGCCTACCGTTTTATCTTATCACCTGACTTTTATTCTGTCAACTGGGGTGCTTTTTCCTCCTTTCTCATATTTTTCAGGTGTATTTTCATTGCTTTTCTCTTATATATCCTGTATGATGAAATTATCGCTTAAACGTTTTCGGCATCACTGCCTTATTCTTGGAGGGAACTATGAAATACGGATTTTTCGATGATCAGAACAGAGAGTATGTCATCACGACTCCGGACACCCCGCTGCCGTGGATCAACTATCTTGGTGCTCAGGATTTCTTTTCCCTGATCTCCAACACCTGCGGAGGCTACAGTTTTTATAAGGACGCCAAACTGCTCCGCATCACCCGTTACCGTTACAACAACATTCCGGCGGACTCAAACGGAAAATATTATTACATCAAAGACGGGGATACCGTCTGGAACCCCGGTTTCATGCCCGCGCGCACGCCGCTGGATTCCTACGAATGCCGTCACGGCCTGGGATACAGCCGTTTTACTTCTTCGAAAAACGGAATCTCCGCCGACCTGCTGGCCTTTGTTCCTGTTGACGCTCCCTGCGAGCTGAACCGGCTTACCCTTACCAATACCGGCAGTTCCGCCAGGACGCTTTCTCTTTTCTCTTATGTGGAATTCTGTCTCTGGAACGCCATGGACGACATGACCAACTTCCAGCGCAACCTGAGCATCGGAGAAGTGGAGGTGGCCGTAAGCACCATCTATCATAAGACAGAATACCGCGAGCGCCGCAATCATTACAGCTTCTTCACTGTAAACGCGCCTGTCAGCGGCTTCGATACCAGCAGGGATGATTTTCTCGGCACAGGCAGCGGCAACAATGCCCCTGCTGCAGTCACCGAGGGAAAATGCCGGAATTCCATGGCGAGCGGATGGTACCCCATCGCCGCCCATCAGATCGACCTGACCCTGGCCCCCGGAGAAAGCCGCACCTTCCTGTTCCAGCTGGGATACTGTGAAAACCCGGCGGAGGACAAATGGGACGCCCCCGGCATCATTAAAAAAGCCCCCGCCGAAGCGCTGATGAAGCGTTTTCAGACAGTGGCCCAGGCTGATGCCGCCTTTAAAGAACTGAAGGAATACTGGACCTCTCTTCTGTCCACCTTCAGCGTCTCCTCCAAAGATGAACATGTCAACCGGATGGTCAATCTGTGGAACCAGTACCAGTGCATGGTCACCTTCAACATGTCCCGCTCCGCCTCCTATTATGAAAGCGGCACGGGGCGCGGCATGGGCTTCCGCGACTCCTGCCAGGATCTGCTTGGTTTTGTGCACCTCATTCCGGCACGGGCCAGGGAACGGATTCTGGACATTGCCTCCACGCAGTTCGCGGACGGAAGTGCCTACCACCAGTA
>CACZSG010000244.1 GCA_902783665.1 uncultured Lachnospiraceae bacterium
AGAGAACTCCGAGCTGGATCTGTTCGAAGCATTCAACAAGCATGCAGACGACCCGCGTATCCCGGATGTCGTCAAGGATATGGAAGCAGAGCTTGGCGAAGGCAACAAGAAACCGGAAATCCTGCCGAAGCTTGCTCAGTATGAGCTGACCCTGCTCGACTGGATCGAAGAGCACAGAGGCTACAGAGAGTATGTTGCGATCGCCGGAAAATGCTGGCCGGCATTCCAGACACAGTTCGGATTCGTTCCCTGCTATGTCAACAGCCGTCTGACAGGACGCGGCATCCCGGTATCCTGCGAAGTGGATATCTACGGAGCTCTTTCCGAGTACATCGGAACCTGCGTCAGCAACGACATCGTTACCCTGCTTGACATCAACAACACCGTTCCGGATGATATGTATGAGTCCGACATCAAGGGTAAATTCGATTACACGCACAAGGATACCTTCATGGGATTCCACTGCGGAAATACCTGCTCCAGCAAGCTTACTTCCTGCAGCATGAAGTATCAGCTGATCATGGCCAGAAGCCTTCCGGAGGAAGTTACCCAGGGAACGCTCGAAGGCGACATCGTGCCTGGCGACATCACCTTCTATCGTCTGCAGAGCACCGCTGACAACAAGCTTCGTGCTTACGTTGCCGACGGAGAAGTTCTTCCGGTTGCTACCCGTTCCTTCGGCGGAATCGGTATCTTCGCCATCAAGGAGATGGGACGCTTCTATCGCCACGTGCTGATCGAAGGCGGCTATCCGCATCACGGCGCTGTTGCATTCGGACATCACGGAAAAGCTCTCTATGAAGTATTCAAACTCATCGGAGTGGCTCCGGAAGAGATCGGATACAATCATCCGAAACATGTTCCGTACGCAACCGAGAATCCGTTTGCATAAAGCAGACTGAAAACAGAAACTGCCCCCGGAGGAGGTTGCCTCCGGGGGTTTTTAAGAATCCTGGAAAGGGAGCGGAATAATGAAAAGATCTTTTGGAAAACTGAATGACGGGCGTGAGGCTTCCCTCTACACGATCACAAACGGAAAAGGCATGACGGTATGCCTGACCGATCTTGGCGCGACTCTTGTCAAAGTGCTGGTTCCGGACAAGGACGGAAAGGAAACCGACGTGATCCTGGGCTACGATACAGCACAGGAGTATCTTGACAACGGGTTTTATTTCGGCGCGGTCATCGGAAGAAACGGAAACCGCATCGACAAGGCCCGCTTTACGATCGATGGGAAAACCTACCAGCTTGCGGTCAACGACAACGAGAACAATCTTCACAGCGGCCCGGACGGATTTGACAGCCGGATCTGGGAAGTAAAGAGCTGCGCGGAAAACGCGGTCGTCTTTGCCCTTGAAAGCCCAGACGGCGATGAGGGCTTCCCGGGGAATATGCATGCGGAAGTTGCCTATACAGTCCTTGATGACAATACCCTGGAACTGTGCTATACAGCGGAAAGCGACGCGGACACGGTCGCGAACATGACGAACCATGTCTACTTCAATCTCGGCGGCCATGACAGCGGCTCCATTCTGGACCACGAACTGAAGCTGGCCACGGAATATTATACGCCCGTTATCGACGAGCAGGCGATCCCCACCGGTGAGGTGGCGTCCGTAAAGGGAACCGTCATGGACTTCTCCGCAGGAAGAAGGATCGGACAGGATATCGATGCGGATTTCGATCAGCTCCGCTATACCGGCGGCTATGACCACAACTTTGCTCTTTCCGCAAAAGCCGGGGAGATGAAGCCCATGGCTCTGGCCCGCTGCAAAAAAACGGGCATCGTGATGGAAGGCTTTACAGACTGCCCGGGCGTCCAGTTCTATGCCGGAAACTTTATCACACCGCACACCGGCAAGGGCGGTGCGAAGTATGACAAACGCTTCGGCTTCTGCCTGGAATCCCAGTATTATCCGAATGCCATCAATCAGGAAGGCTTCGATTCACCGCTGCTGAAGGCAGGACAGACGCGCCGTTCCGTCACAAGGTACCGTTTCTCTGCCGAATAAAGGAAAAACGCGCGGATAACAGAAAATGAATTTGTCAACAGGACATCCTTGTTGTCCCTGAAAAAGGGGAGTGCAAAGATGTCCTGTTTTTTTGAAACCAGCAGAAAAGATAACCAAAAACTGAAAGCTGGTCCGTAATTCTGTCTATTTTATCTGATTTTCTACTGTGCTATGATACAGTCAGCGTGAATGATCACGAAGTTTTCATTATGGAGGTGTTTATTTATGAAAAAGAGTATCATGATGGCTGTTACACTTGCAGCAGTAGCTATGCTGGGAACCACAGCAATGGCAGAAGGCGAGAAGATCGGCGTTTCCATGCCGACCAAGGATCTGCAGAGATGGAATCAGGACGGCGACAACATGAAGGCCGAACTGGAAGCTGCCGGATATGAGGTAGACCTTCAGTACGCATCCAACGAAGCACAGACCCAGCTGTCCCAGGTTGAGAACATGATCTCCAACGGAGCGCAGGTTCTGGTTATCGCCGCCATTGAAGGCAACTCCCTTGGAGAAGCTCTTGACATGGCTGCTGAGAACGAGATCCCGGTTATCGCTTATGACCGTCTGCTGATGGGTTCCGACGCAGTTTCCTACTATGCTACATTTGATAACTACATGGTTGGTACCGTTCAGGGCAACTACATCAAAGACGCTCTGGATCTGGACAATGCCGA
>CACZSG010000245.1 GCA_902783665.1 uncultured Lachnospiraceae bacterium
AGTGGTCCACCAGGATGCCGCCGCTAAAGGAAATCAGAATGGACAGCAGCATCAACAGGATATATACCGGTTCTCCCCAGGCATAAAACACGAGGCTGAACAGCAGAAGAACCAGGTTCCGCACCTTTGCCGGCACAAGGTAATAGCATAGAAGAACCAACGGAAGGAAGCGGAAAAGGAACAGCAGACTGCTAAATACCATAAAAACCTCTCCGAAAAAAGTCTTTACATTTTCAGGCAACGTACTATATTATATATTAGGTTGATTTGAGAGTCAACAACTGTGCCTGCCGGGTACCGGCAGGTGGTATTTTTGTGTCTGGATGATAGGAGAAGAGGTTTATGGCTGCAAAACGTACAGGAAGAAATCGGAGCGATCATATGCTGCTGCGGCTGATCCTTCTTGTTTTCCTGGTCCTTGTTGTATTTGAAGGAAAACTGATCTCAATCCTATTGAACGGCGGTAATGCCGGGGTGACCATTACGTCCGATCCCCCTGCCGTCAATGTGACTGAAGAACCTTCTGTCACCGTCCAGACCCCCGAAACGCAGAAGACTCCAGCCCCCGCTGTGGAAACTGTGACGGGCTCCTCATCCGGCGATACGCTTGCAGGCCTTCCTTCTCTGACCGGTTCGGCCGCCTCAGTCGATGCACAGCAGCAGTCTGAGACACAGGCAGAGCGGCATCCCACCGTATCCAACCCGGACAGCCCGGCTATCGTCAGACAGACAGATCCGCCGGTGGACGATTCCTACTTCGCTGACGCCGTATTTATCGGAGACTCCCGTATGGAAGGTTTCCGCAATGTTTCCGGCATTACACAGGGCAGATTTTTCACCAGCGTCGGCATGTCCCTGGATGGCCTGGCCAGCAAACCGCTCATCCAGACAGAGGACGGCAATATCACGGTTGCCGCTGCGGTTTCAGGCGGCTCCTATAAAAAGATCTACATGATGCTGGGCACCAACGACCTTGGAGAATACGATCTGGAAGGATTCCATGACCGTTTCACCTCCGCGACAGCAAGGCTGATGGAACTGCAGCCCGGAGCCATTTTCTATGTCTGCAGTATCATCTATGTGGAAGAGGCCAAGGTAACGACCGGGGAATATGTCAACAACACAAATGTAGACAAGCTGAATGCCATCCTTCTGCAGATCTGCGAGGAACAGGGCTATCATTACCTGGACCTCAACGAGATCCTCTCCGACGGAAACGGCTCTCTGATCCGCGACGCCTCCAGCGACGGCGTCCATATGTATGAAGAATACTGCAAACGGATGCTCGATTATCTGAAGTCCCATTATATTCCGGTGGAGGAAGTCTCTGCTTCCGCAGAGCTGGAAGATGAAGCATCCGACAGTTCTGAATTTTAAGGAGGAAAAATGATCAAATTCAAAAAGACACCTGTTATCTGTGCTGCTCTGCTCTCTTGTCTTCTTCTGACAGCCTGCGGCGGCTCCAAAAAAGAAATCACTGTAGATCCCGTCGAGCTGGCCGGAAAGCTTCAGGAGACCGTTACATCCGGAACTCTCTCCGAGACTCCTTCGGACATTGCTCTGTCCACCTTCTATATCGACGCTGCGGATGTTGAAAGCTGTACAGCTTATGCCGGTTCCGGCATCGCCAGCGAGATCGCCGTTATCAAGCGCGCGGAAAAAGCGGATGAAAAGACGGTCACCGAAAAGCTTCAGAAGCATGTGGACAACCAGGAGGAACTCTACGCTTCCTATAACGAGGCTGAGGCAGCCAAGCTGAAAGAAGCCATCATTAAATCTGCCGGTGCTTACACCGTCCTTTGTGTCTGCGATGATACGGAGCAGGCTTCAAAGATCTTAAAAGACTACGGTTTTTGATAAAAAGGCTTGCTTTTTTGTCTGTTACCTAGTATAATAACACGGTCGGTTGAACTGACCGTCTGCTGGATTAGCTCAGTCGGTAGAGCGACGCATTCGTAATGCGTAGGTCGTGGGTTCAAGTCCCATTTCCAGCTGAATGATGAAACCGCGTAAGTAAAGGATTCCTTTATTTACGCGGTTTTTGTATTGAGATTTTATATCTGTACGCCATAATAAAAATCTCCTGAAGCTCTGTTTGTGAGCCCAGGAGATTCTTTAAATCTTACATCTTTCAGTGCATACCACCCGACAACCGTTTATCTTTCTTCGGTTTCAGGATCAACCCCAATATCTCAGAATTTGTTTGTCTGAATAAACGCGATGGCGTAATTCTGAATGTCGTTATACGTCTCCCCGGTGTAATGGAGCCCGTCGCCTGCGGAATATCCGTTTGCCAGCAGATAGGAATAGGTATCGATGAACCTCGTCGGGAAAGCGGCCCTCAGCGCTTCGTTGAACTGTTCAATGGAAGTATTTGAGATATGGTATCCGTTTTCCGCCGCAGCCCCTTCGATCACCGGATTGACTGCCATGAACCACACATTCGCATCCGGATGAGATTCCATAAAGTTCTGGTACGCGCTGATATAGCTTCCGGCCTTCGGCAGATCATTTACGCCGAAACAGAAAACGATATCCTGATCCGGGTGCTGGGCCAGCTGGCTTTCCAGATAGCTCATTCCTTCCGAACACATCCAGTCGTAACCGGCAGCAACCTTGCCGATATAATTGTAATATCCCGCGGTCCTGGACATGCCTACCACACGGCTGTCTCCGAAGAAGCACGGGATGATGCCGCGGCCGGAGGAGGATTCCTGCAGATTTCCGGATGCTTCTCCGGATGTTTCCGCACTTTCCGTTTCCTCGGTTCCTGATTCGCTCTCTTTTTCCTCTTCGGTGTTCTTCACCCAGTCTGCCATCTCTTCATGAAGATCAAGGAATACGATATTGACATATCCCTCTTTCTCATCGCCGTCCCGCTTCACGGAAATCTCCACAAAGTCGTTTTCCGCGGGCGGAGAAATGATGGTGACGGTCTCATCCTGATGCAGAGTCAGGATCTTTTCGCTGTCCGGATCCGGCTCTTCTCTTACATACAGATCCGTTTTAACATCAGCCTCTACCGGATGGAATTCTTCTGTCTCTTTCTCTGATTCCAGTTCAGGTTCTGGCTCGGATTCTTCTGTCGGTGTCTCTGCTTCAGCGGCAGTCTCTGACTCCGGTTCTGTTTCAGGTTCTGTTTCAGGTTTTGTTTCCGCTTCTGTTTCGGTCTGCTGTTCGGATGTCTCTTCTGTTTCCGTCTCTATACTCAGGATCTCCAGGTTCTGTCCGAACAGATCCGCTTCGGCAAGAGATTCCTGTTTTTCCGAGACACGTTCGCTCACGGTCCGGATGGTCTTCTCTATGAAAGAATCCTCATCCATTCCTGCCGGAAGTTCAAAGGTTCTTCCGAAGTATTCGTTGGCGGCCAGATTTCCTCGCTGCATGGACCGGTTCACTGTGTCGGCAGGGACTTCAAAATGGGCACAGATATAATATCCGGCATCATAGGCGCCCTGCTTTGTGTCAGGAACATTCAGCAGATAGGAATAAACCCCGGGCAGAAGTGTCTCCAGCTCGTGCTTCAGATAGGCCAGCTGCCCGTCCACCGTATTGTAATCCAGGCCATTGTTCCGGCAGCAGCTGACCAGCGAAGTAAGCCTGCCGAATGTCCACTGACAGATTCCGTAGGAGCCGTAATCACTGGCCAGAGCCAGCGGGCTGAAATTGGATTCCATCTGGATATTCCCCAGAAAACCACAGGCCGCGGCATGGTTCAGACCCATCTCCCTGCGCAGGAACCAGTAGATCTTATTTGTATTCTCCGTGATATTGGCCGGCGGATACTTGGACGGGTCTACAAGGAAACCGGGAACCGTTGTTTCTGTGACAAGAACAAGCTCATCTTCCATGAGCTCATCTTCAAATCCGATCTCTGTCTCTGATTCCGTTTCGAATTCGATCTCTGTTTCAGATTCGATCTCTGTCCAGATAATGCCTTCCGATTCAGTCTCCGGAAGCGTTTCCGAATGAAGTTCCGATGAGGCTTCCGTAGCCGATTCCACAGGTTTTCCGCTCTCTCCGGTTTCTGATTCTGTAATTGTATTATCGGATATTTTTATAGTCTCTTTCTCAGTATTATCCGTAATTTCAGTTTCTTTTATGATTACATCCGTTTCCGAAGAAATAACGCCTTCGCTCTGAGCAGGTGTTTTTTCGGTCTTAGCCTCTGTCATGGGCTCCTGTATCGCTTCTGTCTGGGTTTCAGTCCCTGAACCTGTCTCTGCAGCAGGCGTTTCTGTTTCCGGTGCAGATGTTTCCGTCACTGGTGCTTCCGTTATAGCAGCTTCCGTTGCAGGTGCCTCTGTTGCCGGTGCTTCTGTCACCGGTGCGGGTGCTTCCGTCTGCAGCGGTTCCGGTGCTTCACTTCCCAGAACCGGTACCGGATCAGGTATGGTTTCCTGTGCCATGTCTCCCTCTACAGACACATTACCGGAAGCAAGGACTCCCTCCCCCGTTTCGGACGCGCTTACGTTTCCGGAATAAGAAACTGTCATCATGCTTACAGAAAGAAGCAGGGCAATTACTTTTTTATAGTGCATATTGGTTACCCTCCTAACCTATCAGATTATTATAAAACAAATTATAATAAAATCAAGCCGTTTCAAACAAAATTCTTATTTGCCTCAAAACTTCGGTCAATTTTCTGCAGAATACAATTATGTTTATTATATGTCTTATATTGATATTAACATGTTTCTTCTTGTTGTTCAACGCATAAATTGTGGTTGATCCAGCTCATCTGTGAATACAAAAAAGTGCATTTCCATGACGGTTGTCATGAAAACGCACTGCCTTACTCTTCCGGTTCCTTTTCTTCCAGTACCTTTTCCTGTTCCTCCAGAGGCTTTTCGTCCAGAGTCTTTTCTTCCAGAGTCTTTTCTTCCAGCGCCTTCTTGGCCAGCTGGTCTGCCTTCTCATTAAAGAGATCCCCTGTATGTGCCTTCACTTTGTGAAAACGGATCTCCATCAGCCTGGCCTTCTCCTGCATATAGGCGGCATATTTTCCGGTCAGATCCAGGTTGGTCTTCCACTTCCCGCAGGCCCACATTTCAATGCCAAGATAGTCGTAATACAGATCCAGCGCATGATATCCGTTCTGCAGACACCACTGCACAGCTGTCATCGCGCCAAGCATTTCCCCTGTCACGTTGCGCAGCTTCGCAGAATCTTCCCGGTCTCCTGATCCGCTTTTCAGTATGCAGCTGCCGTCCGGGAGAAGCAGAACACAGCCGAATGCGTATTTACGCAGGTCATGCCGGTAGCTTCCGTCCACGTAGGCGGTGATATGCCCTTCCTGCGGAATATAGGCCGGCGGCACGATAAACACTGTTTCAGCGTCTTCCCCGGCCTCAGGTCCCAGGTACTCCAAAGCCTCCTGCCTGGTCGAAAAGCTTTTGTACAGGGCTCCGGGATAGCCGTCCACCTGCTCTCTGCATGCGTCCCAGGAGTCAAAGATTCCTGTGGAACGTCCCTTTTTAACCGCATAGACTTTTTTCTTCATAGATACTCTTTTCCTTTAATGTAAAAACGACGCCAGAATTCTGACGTCGTCATTGTTTCCTGAATTCCCAGAGTGCCGTTTCCCATATTCTGAGTCCTAGCAGAGCTAGGTGGGTGCCCGCAGCAGGAACATCTGCCCTCCTCAGCAAATTGGAGGCCCGGCATCAGCAGCGCAATGTAGGGTTCCCGTAAAGGTAATGTAGGTTCAAAATTACAGGAGTGTCGCACACCCCAGGAAATAAATGAACTTTTTTAATCTGCTATTAGTATACCGCAAATCAACGGCTTACGCAACCAGAAACAGATATCTGTCACGCACTGCCTTTATAAAATCTTCGCTGTTGAGCACCTGAATGTTCTCAAGCTCCGAGATCAGTGCCAGATCCTTCGTCATCTTTCCGGATTCGATCGTCTCTATGACAGCCTGTTCCATTCTGTTCGCAAAGATCTGCAGTTCTTCGATCCCGTCCAGCTCACCGCGCTTTCTGAGCGCGCCGGTCCAGGCAAAGATGGTGGCTACGGAGTTGGTGGAAGTCTCCTCGCCCTTCAGATACTTGTAGTAATGTCTCTGGACAGTTCCATGGGCCGCTTCGTACTCGTACTTTCCGTCAGGGGAGACAAGGACCGAGGTCATCATGGCCAGAGAGCCGAAGGCGGAGGAGATCATGTCGCTCATCACGTCGCCGTCATAATTCTTGCAGGCCCAGATGAAGCCGCCTTCCGATTTCATCACACGGGCCACTGCGTCATCGATCAGCGTGTAGAAATAGGTAATCCCTTTTTCTTCGAATAAAGCGCGGAATTCCGTCTCATAGATCTCCTCAAAAATATCCTTGAATGTATGGTCGTACTTTTTGGAGATGGTATCTTTGGTGGAGAACCAGAGATCCTGACCCTGGTCCAGAGCGAAACGGAAACAGCTTCTCGCAAAGCTCTCTATGGATGCGTTCAGGTTATGCATTCCCTGCAGGACGCCCGGTCCTTTGAAGGTAAAGATCTCCTCAGTGATCCGGGTTCCGTCCTCCCCTGTGAAGACAAGCTCTGCCTTGCCGGGGCCGGGAACCTTGATCTCGGCGTTCTTGTATACATCCCCGTATGCATGACGGGCGATGGTGATTGGCTTCTTCCAGCATCTCACCTGCGGTCTGATCCCCTTAACAAGGATCGGGCTGCGGAACACGGTTCCGTCCATGATGGCGCGGATGGTGCCGTTCGGGCTTTTCCACATCTCCTTCAGATCGTACTCCGTAACGCGGGCCGCGTTCGGTGTGATGGTGGCGCATTTCACGGCTACGCCCAGTCTTTTTGCCGCATTGGCACTGTCTATGGTCACCTGGTCGTTGGTCTCATCCCTGTGCTCCAGGCCAAGATCATAATATTCTGTCTTAAGGTCGATGAACGGAAGGATCAGTTCCTCCTTGATCATCTTCCAGAGGATCCTTGTCATTTCATCCCCGTCCATCTCGACCAGCGGTGTTTTCATCTGAATTCTGTCCATGCTGCAATCTCCTCCGTCGTTCTATTCGTCTTTTGCCCAGTCAAAGGAATAACGCACTGCCTTTGCCCAGCCTTTCAGTCTCCTGTTTCTGTCGTCTTCCTTCATGTCCGGCTCGAAGACTCTTTCCACGGCCCAGTTCAGACAGACTTCCTCTGTGGATTTCCAGAAGCCCGTGGCAAGCCCTGCAAGGAATGCAGCGCCCATGGCCGTGGTCTCGATGCAGGCAGGGCGAAGCACTCTCTCCCCGATCACGTCCGCCTGGAACTGCATCAGGAAATTGTTGGCGCTTGCGCCACCGTCCACCTTCAGGCCGGCCAGCCTGATCCCGGAATCCGCTTCCATGGCCCTGATCACGTCACAGGTCTGATAGGCCAGTGATTCCAGGGTGGCGCGGACCATATGATACTTGTTTACACCGCGGGTGATCCCTACGATGCAGCCTCTGGCATACTGATCCCAGTACGGAGCGCCAAGGCCGGTGAATGCCGGTACTACGTAGCAGCCGTTGGTATCCTTCACCCGGTTTGCCAGCCACTCTGTGTCAGGCGCGGAATCGATCAGGTGCATCTCGTCTCTCAGCCACTGGATGGCCGCTCCCGAGACAAAGATGGAACCTTCCAATGCGTAGGTCACCTGTCCGTCCAGTCCCCATGCGATGGTCGTAACCAGGCCGTTTTTGGAAAAGACCGGGGTATCACCGGTATTCATAAGAAGGAACCCGCCGGTCCCGTAGGTGTTTTTCACTTCGCCTCTTCTGAAGCAGGTCTGACCGAACAGAGCTGACTGCTGATCTCCGGCTGCTCCCGCAATGGGGATCTCTCCGCCGAAAAAGCTTTCTTCCGTCATGCCGTAAACACAACTGGACGGCTTCGGTTCCGGAAGAATGCAGGCAGGGATGTTCAGTTCTTTCAGAATATCCTCATCCCAGGTGAGTGTATTGATGTTGAACAGCATGGTCCTGGATGCGTTGGAATAGTCGGTTACATGGACCGCGCCTTTGGTAAGCTTCCAGATCAGCCAGGTCTCTACCGTGCCAAAGAGCAGCTGTCCTTTTTCGGCTTTCTCGCGGGCTCCCGGAACATTTTCAAGAATCCAGCGGATCTTGGTGGCCGAAAAATAGGCATCGATCACCAGACCGGTCTTGCTGCGGAAGGTTTCCGTCAATCCTCTTTCCTTCAGCGAATCACAGTATTCCGAAGTTCTGCGGCACTGCCATACGATGGCATGAAATACCGGCACACCGGTCTCCTTGTCCCAGAGAATGACGGTCTCACGCTGATTGGTGATGCCAATGCCCGAAATGTCCTCGGCAGTTGCCCCAATCTTTGACATGGCCTCCACCGCGACTCCCATCATGGTGGACCAGATTTCATCCGCATCATGCTCCACCCATCCGGGCTTCGGAAAATACTGGGTAAATTCCTTCTGAGCCACCGAGCAGATATTTCCCTCATGATCAAACAGAATACACCGGTTGCTTGTCGTTCCGGCATCCAGTGCCATCACATATTTCGCCATCGTTCACCCTCCTTTTTAATAGCCGCGGCATTGCCACGGTTTCACCTCTGTCCGTCCGTTTACATCTGTCCATCCATCACGTGCCAGTTTTTCTTCAGATAGTCGACCAGAGAGATGACCGTAAGGATCAGCGCGGCCCAGATCAGCACTTTTCCGATCACATCGAAAATACCGCCGGGATCAGCGATCAGAACGATCACCATCAGCATCTGGACAACGGTCTTGCTTTTTCCCCACCAGCTTGCGGCGATCACCAGTCCTTTGTCGGAGGCGATCAGTCTGAAACCGCTGATGATAAATTCACGCCCGATCAGTACGATCACGATCCAGGCCGGGATCATTCCCTTCTCTACCAGACAGATCAGGGCGGAGCAGACCAGCAGCTTGTCCGCGATCGGATCCATGAATTTCCCGAAATCCGTGATCAGGTGATTCTTTCTGGCGAGGTAGCCGTCCAGCATATCGGTAAGGCTGGCAATAATGAAAATGGCCAGCGCAATATACTTACTGTTCGTGCCGAATCCTTCATACATCATAAAGAACACGAAAAAAGGGACAAGAAATACGCGCAGCATTGTCAGTTTGTTTGGTGTGTTCATCGTTATTCATTCTCCTTCAGTCGTCTGCTCTTTTCCGGTTTCTTCTAAAGGACCTCTCCGATCAGGTCATACTCTGAAGCACCGGTGATCCTCACCCTGGCAAAATCGCCGGACATCATGGTCTCTTCGGAGGACACGAATACCAGTCCGTCCACGTTCGGCGCATCCTTGTAGGTGCGGCCTACATAGACGTGGTCTTCCGGGATTTCCCCTTCGATCATGACTTCCATGACTTCTCCCGCAGCGGCTTCCGCCTTTTCAAAGGCGATCTCCTGCTGCAGTTCCATCAGTTCCTCCTGCCGGTCCAGTTTTGTCTCCTCATCGATCTGATCCGGCATGCCGGCCGCAGGAGTATCCTCCTCCTGTGAGTAGGTGAAAACGCCCAGACGGTCAAATTCCATCCGGTCCACGAAATCCATCAGGATCTCGTGATCTTCCTCGGTTTCACCGGGGAAACCGGTGATCAGCGTTGTTCTCAGCACAATATCCGGGATCTCCTCACGAAGGGTGCTGACGATCTTTTCCAGATCCTCCCGCGTCGTTCTGCGGCCCATCCGTTTCAGGATCCGGTCCGAGGCATGCTGTATGGGCAGATCCAGATAATGACAGATTTTCTTCTCTCTTTTCATCACCTGTATCAGTTCCGGATAGATCTCCTCCGGATAGCAGTACAGGATGCGGATCCAGCGGATCCCGGGCAGAGCTGCGAGCTTCTCAAGCAGAACATGCAGTTTCTTTTCCCCGTACAGATCCTTCCCGTAAACAGTGGTCTCCTGCGCGACAAGGATCAGTTCCTTTACGCCGGAATCTGCCAGCTGCCCTGCCTGTTTCAGCAGTGCCTCCATGGGAACGCTGCGGTAGCCGCCCCGAAGTTTCGGGATGATGCAGTATGTACAGCATTTATCGCAGCCTTCCGCGATCTTCAGATAGGCATAATGGCCGCCTGTCGTGACCATTCTTTTCTGTCCGGGAAGGTTCAGGTCATTCAGTCCGCTGATGCGGACTTCCCTTCTGCCCTTAAGCGCTTCTTCTATGGCCCGGACGATCTCCGGATAGGCGGTCGTTCCCAGCACGGCATCGACCTCCGGCACTTCGTCCAGAATTTCCTGCCGGTAGCGCTGCGCCAGACATCCCGTGACGATCAGGGCCTTCAGCCTGCCGGCCTTTTTATACTCAGCCATCTCCAGGATCGTCTGGACACTCTCTTCTTTCGCGTCATTAATAAAGCAGCAGGTATTGATCACGATGATATCCGCTTCTTCTTCATCATCCGTGAACGAATAGCCGCCGCTTTCCAACAGCCCGAGCATTTCCTCGGAGTCGACAAGATTCTTGTCGCATCCGAGGGATATAAACAATATTTTCATTTCCCGTTTTCCTTCCATCTCTCGGGGTGTTTCGTCCAGTCATAGGATTCTTCTGCCCACTGGTAGGACTCGTCCTTCTGCTGTTCGGGAACTTCCTCCGGCCTCATGGGCGGGAGCGCCGGCCTCTGCGGTGCAGCTTCGGCCTCGATGGGGCTTTCCGGCTTCACGGCTTCCTGGATGATCTCCTCCTTAAAAGCAGGCGGCGGCGTCAGCAAGTCGTCCGGTCCGATCTTCCGGTCCGGATACTGCTTCTGCAGTCTGGCGATCTTTTTCACTCTTCCCAGGATAAATCCCATGCTCACCAGATTGACCACCCCGTCAAGGATGAGGGAGATTCCGGTATACATGATCATCCAGTCCTGATGCTCCTCCGGGAACGGGTTGACCAGCAGAATGGCTCCAAGTACCGCAAGAATGACGGAGAAGATGAGCACCACATACCAGTGCTTCAGCTTCAGCCTCTTCATGCTGATGGCATTCTGAAGCTTGATCACCGCACCCAGCAGCAGAACGATCCCCATCGCAAAGGGAAGTATGGTGCCGATAAATGTCTGGTTCAGCAGGACAAAGGCACCGAATGCCGCAGCCACGATACCGATCACCAGATCCATGGAAAGGATGCCCCGCACGGAATCCCTGGTGAAAAAGAGAACGATGTACGTAATACCGATCACCAGCATGGAGATGCCCAGAAGATAGCAGATCATCTGGACAGATAAGCCCGGCATAGCCAGGAAAACGATGCCCAGCACAATATATAAGGCAGAGATAAGAATATAGCTTTTATTAAATTCTCTGAC
>CACZSG010000246.1 GCA_902783665.1 uncultured Lachnospiraceae bacterium
CAGGCGTGGCTTATCCGTCCCTGATTGCCCGGGTTTTCTCTGCCGTAGCCATTACCTGGCTCTGCTTTGATAAAAAGAAAACCGTCTCCTACCGGATGGACCAGCTTCTTGCAAGAGACGGAAAGCTGCTGAAAAGCATTCTTGGCGTTGCTATCCCGAACGGAACAGAAAACGGCATCTTTCAGCTGGTGAAAGTTGCCCTCTCCAGTATCGTCGCCCTGTTTGGCACCTATCAGATCGCCGCGAACGGCGTCGCCCAGAGTATCTGGTCTCTGGCGGCGCTGGCAGGTGTGGCCATGGGGCCTGTGTTCATCACCGTGATCGGACAGTGCATGGGCGCCGGCGATACGGATGAAGCTGAACGTTATTTTTACAGGCTTGTGAAGCTGACGCTCCTGATCTCATTTGTCTGGAATGCCTTTGTTCTGCTGCTCACCCCGGCATTTATGCAAGTATATTCACTGGAACCTCAGACCAAAGCCCTGGTACTGAAACTGGTCCTCATTCACAACCTGTTCAACGCCTTTGCCTTCCCGCTATCAGGAGCGCTGCCCAACGGCCTGCGCGCCGCGGGGGACATCCGCTATACCATGATCGTTTCCATTGCCTCCACCATAGCCGGACGCCTGGTGCTTTCCTATGTGCTGGGTGTCATGCTGAATCTGGGCGTTATCGGAATCGCGCTGGCCATGGCTGCCGACTGGACGATCCGCGCAGTCATCTTCTGGGTGCGGCTGCGTTCCGGGGCGTGGAAGAAGTTCAGAGTCATATAAAAATGGGGTCAGGCCCCATTACAGAATAGTTACATCAAGGTTACTCCTGTAACAAATCTGTAATGGGGCCTGACCCCACTTTTTAGTTACACTTCAAACTTTGCAGAAAATCATAATCCACAGTAATCTCTACAATGTTTCCGTCAGGATCCCAGAAGCTGCTCTCATAGAAATCTTCTCCGTAGGCCGTAGGCCCACTTCTCATAGGAACGCCGTTCTTTTTCATGCGCTCCGTGATTTCTTCTAGCTCTTCCTTCGTGTCCACCTGAATGGCCAGATGGGCAAGTCCATAGGTATTTTCCACATCCCGCTCCACGTGAACAGGATTGTCCCGCTGTTCCAATTCCAGCTTTACACCGTTTGAAAACTCAATGAAATAAAGAAGGACCGTCCCGTCCGTCCAGCGGATCGTTCTTTCGGTTTTGAAATTCATTTCATAAAATTCCTTCATTGTTTCCGCATTTCCGGTCACAATGGCTACATGATCCATCTTCATGATTTTTTCCTTTCAGAGAACAAACTGATTCCGGCAGTGACCAGCAGCACAGCGCCCAGAAAACAGATAGCAGCGGAAAAACCGGCGTGCTGAGCAGTAAGCCCGGTAATCAGGCAGGAAAGGGTCCCTCCTGCGCTGGCACAAAATGCCACCACTGATCCGGCTGTGCCTGACCACTTTGAAAACCTGCTGCAGGTTTCAGCCAGGCAGACCTGAAACACAGATGCCGTGAAAACACCTGTCAATATGAACAGCAGGGGCAGCATCCAGCCTTTGGCAAAAATAAGCCCCCATACCGCAAAGCAGCCTGCTGTATTTGCAGCGAGCATATAGCTGCGGTACCTTATTCTTTCCGCGGCCCAGGTCGTAAGGATTCTTCCTGCCAAAATGCTGATCCAGTAAATCGTCATCATCTGGTTTTTCAGGCCTGTGTTCACAGAGGTCTGTGAAGCCAGCCATGTCGGTATCCAGGCCATAAATGCACTGCTGTGTGCCATGTAGAAAAAGCCTGTGCCCGCATATTTCCAAAGGCGTCTGTCCGTCAGCAACTGACGGATCTCACCCTGGTTTCCGCGCACAGCGCTCCCTGCGGATGTCTCTCTATTTGTACGATTCAGGAAGGCAGCTTCTTTTCCTGCCAGAAACAGGAACAGCAGGGCAGCTGTGCAGACAATGCCTGTCAACCCGAAAAGAACCCGCCAGTCTGTCCCAAAATGATCTCCAATGGAAGCATAGACAGGGCCAGCCACAGAACCGGCTCCAAAAAGCACTCCACCCAGGTTGACATAAAAACTGCTCTGTTCTGGATACAGGTCACTGAGATAGGCTGAAATACACATATTCAAAGCTGACGCTGCAAGACCGAGAATACAGGCAATTAAAACAAAGGACCAGAAGCTTCCGGAAACAAAGCTCCCAAGCAGAGCACCCGTCATAGACAGAAACAGACAGCAAATGACCTTCAGTTTTCCGTACCGGTCCGCAAGTATCCCGGAAAAGGCGAGCGCCGCCATACCGCCCGCATTCTGCGCTACTGTTACAATACTGGCTTCCTGAAGAGATATCTGGTATTCACTTATCACAGCGGGAAGAATGATTCCGATCAATGAACAGGACACTGCAAACAGGAACATGGCAGACATGCAGAACCAGACGGTCACTTTTCTGTTCATATACAAGACTCTCCTTTCTGCTCTGACTTTTTTATGATATAATTGTTAATCATAGTAACTGCACACATTTGAGGTCCCAAGCTATGTCGATTTATCTGTGCTGCAGCAGCGGACGCAGACTTCCCGCGCTGCCTTCGAATGTTCAGGTCTTTACATCCTGTGAAGACTGTCTCTCCCGCTCTACGCAGGAGCCGCCTTTGTTCTACGTTCTGGATCTTTCCCTGCAGGAACTGCAGGTGCCGCATATTATTTCTGCCTTTACTCACCAGTCCGTAGTCCTTCTTGCAGATGCTGTATATCCTGAAAGCTATCCGGTCCTGAGCGCATTGTCTCCCTTTGCCATCCTCCCCTGGAATCTGTTTTCAGGCTCTTCAGAAACTTATCTGGCCCAATGGGAGGACTCAGCCCGGAAAAAACTTCTGAAAAATCTGTGCAGCGCTTTTCTGGCAGCTCTTATGCCAGGTTCCTTTCCTGAAAATAAATTCGCAAAGATACTTAAAGTGTTCGGTGTCGAGCACTTTTATGTCATCTGTCTGTGCCCTTCTGCAGGTTTTCTGCCGGAACACCGCCGGATTCTCTCCGATATTGTTATAAACTCTCCCCATTTATACCTGTCAGTCACCCATGGCCCTGACGACTATATTCTTGCAGGCCACACTGACGAAGCGGAATTCCTGCAGATCCTTGATGCTTTCCGTATGGTTGATCCCCAGCAGGAGTACGGCATCGGGGTAAGTCTGTGCCTGACGGAAACATCGGATCTATATACTGCAGGTGTTCAGGCCAAGCGCGCAACAGAATATAATTTCTATGAAAAGAAAGAACTGAACTATTATACACAGGGCCTTTTCTCAGAAAGTATCGACTATATGGAACTGATCTCATGGGAAAAGAACCTGACGAATGCCATCCTGTCCGGCTATTCCGAACCGGAACTGGCCACTCTGGTCGAAGGTTATTGTGATTACTTCCGAAAAGCCCGCCTGCTTCCTGAACTGGCTGCAGATTCCGTCTACCGTTATCTGAATTCTCTCGATCGTGTGTTCAAATTCATTGATCCCCTCTGCAGCATCGACTTGAGCTTCATCACACTGGAGCAGATCATCAATTACGGAACCTTGCAGAATCTTCATGCCGCCCTTCTGGAAATGCTTCTCGACTTTCTCAGAAGAGGAGAACATTACAATAAATCTACGAATCGTCTGATCGACGAGATCTGCACCTTCATAGATGACAATCTGGGCGCGCCGCTTTCTCTTGCTGTCGTTGAAGAGAAATTTTACGTCAACAAATTTGTTTTCTGCCGTCAGTTTAAAAAACATACCGGTCTGACGTTCAACGAATATATCCGTCTGCACCGTCTGGAAAAAGCCAAGGAACTGCTTCGCAAAACCAATATACGAGTCTATGAAATTGCTTCACAGCTTGGCTTTAAGGACGAAGCTTATTTCAGTTCTGTTTTCAAAAAAGAATATGGCATCTCTCCGAGCGCCTGGCGGGCGGCTCCTTAATGAGTCCCGGATCAGAATAGTTTTCCTGCTCTTCCCGCGGCACCGACATGTTCTATGCAGGGAAAACAGCGCCCGGTGATCATTTACAGCTGAACCGAAGTACGTTCCAGCTCATAGGAAGAAGACTGGTCGTATAGCATCCTTTATCCATTTTTCCCGGAAGCGTGCTGTTTACAGGTTTCACCCGCTCAGGCTCCGCCAGGCTGTTATGTGCTTTCGGGTCTTCGTCATGCAGCACAAGATGCTCCAGCAGACAAGGATCCCCGTAGGAGCGAAGATCGCAGGTCAGTTCCATCTGTTCCTTTACGCTGCGGTTGATGGCAAATACCGTTACCGTGCCGGCTTCCTCGTCCCATACAGATACTGCGGAAAGATAAGGAACATCGCAGAATTCCTTTGAATCATACAGTTCGCATTCCACCGGGGTCTGTACAGCAGTGCCTCGTCCATATAAGCAGGCGTGCATATACGGGTAGAAAATGGTCTGTTTCCAGCTTCCTGGTCCACCAACTTCTGTCATGAACGGCGCGTTTACATTCACCAGCTGGGAGATGCAGGCTGTCTTCACGCGATCTGCGCGTTTCAGCATGGAGATCAGCATATCACCAACCACCAGCGCATCTTCAAAGGTAAAGTAATCCTCCAGCAGGCTGGGCGCCGGTTTCCAGAAATCTTCCTTTGCCTTTCTGCGATCCGTATCCTCCAGGATGAACCAGACATTCCACTCGTTAAACGCAAGGTTTATGGTCCTCTTGCTCTTCTTGATCACCTTCATATAATCCAGGGCAGCGATCCCGTTTTTAATATATTCATCAAAAGTGAGGGCACTCCCCAGATAGTTCTGCGTGTCATTGATATAGTTCTTGAAATAAATATGCATGTCCATCAGGTCGACATGTTCATAGGCATGTTCCAGAACTCCCCGTTCCCAGGAACCCAGCGTACTCTGTCCCGGGCTGGAGGTCCCGCACATGATGATCTCTGTTTCAGGATCCATCCATTTGAAAAGTTTTGCCGTCTCGGTGGCTTTCTGGCCATACAGATCCGCGCTCCAGTGACAGATCTGCCATTCCCCATCCATCTCATTTCCAAGGCACCAGGTCTTTATGCCGTATGGCTCTTTGTACCCGTGAGAGATCCGCAGGTCGCTCCAGTAGCTTCCGGCAGGGAAATTGCAGTATTCAAAAAGATTGCGGGCATCCTGTACCCCGCGGCTGCCCATATTCACAGTCATCATGGTCTCTGTGCCGGCGCGCCTGGCCCACTCCTGAAACTCATTGACGCCTATCTCATTGGTCTCCATGGACTGGAAGGCCAGATCCAGCCTCCTGGGGCGGTTCTCACGCGGACCGATCCCGTCTTCCCACTGATAGCCGGAGCAGAAATTGCCGCCCGGATAACGAACCTGCGGGATCTTAAGGTCTCTCACCATCTGCAGCAGGTCCTTCCTGAATCCCATATCATCCGCGACCGGACTTTCAGGGTCATACACACCGCCATACACATCTCTTCCCAGGTGTTCAACGAAGGCGTCATAAAGATGATCACTCACACGGTCGATCCGGTAGGCCTTATCTACAGTCAGCTTTGCTTTCATTTCGGTCTGTCTCCTTTCTTATCCCTTTACGCCCCCTGCGACCATTCCCTTCACCAGATACTTCTGTGAAAACAGGAAAAACAGGAATGGCAGGATCAGGGTAATGGTAACAACGGCAAACGCACGCCCCCAGTCAATTACATTTTTCGTCACTGCCCTGGTCACTTCCAGGATCAGCACACCCTTGTCTCTGCTGGTCAGGAACAGACTGGGACCCAGATAATCATTCCAGACAGCAAAAAAGGTAAAAATAACAACGGTGATCATGACCGGTTTGGTCAGCGGAAAGACAATTTTCAAAAACGTCTTTCCCACGCCGCAGCCATCCAGCCACCCGGCTTCCACCAGATCCTTCGGCAGCGAGACAATGCCCCCGTAAAACATGGAAAATGCCAGGGATACACTGCCTGCATGAAGCAGGATCAGTCCGTGCAGCGTATCCATGAGGCCCAGTCGGGCATAGATCTGGTACAGCGGCAGCAAAGTGGCCTGAAACGGGATAAAAAACCCAAGCATCAGATAGATACGCAGTGTCCGGTTCAGCTTTGTAGAGTGATAGACAATGGCATAGGCTGCCATGGCAGAGACCAATGTCACAATAGCTACTGAACAAGCCGCAATAATGATGTTATTCATCAGGATGCGCAGGAAAGAAACCCCTTCAAACGCGGTAACAAAATTCGAGAACATAAGGGTTTTGGGGATCCCGAACGGGTTCTTCGCGAACTCCGCCCGAGACTTCAGGGAGCCCATGATGATATACAGAAACGGATAGGCGATCAAAAAACAGGCCGCCAGCATCAAAATATCTGTCAGAATACTCTTCTTCTCATGCACCGTTTACACCTCCCGTTCTGCCAGTTTCATCTGCAGGATGCACAGTACCGTAGTGATCAGGAAGATGACCACACCGGTGGCGCTGGCTGTCCCGAAATCCCACTCTGTCACACCGCGCACCAGAATGGCATGCGTAATGGTGTAAGTTGCTTTCATAGGACCGCCCTGTGTCAGCGACTGTGGAATTTCGTATACTTTCAGCCCTTGGGAAAGCAGAAGTGTCAGATTTACCACGACAGCAGGCCAGATCATGGGGATCGTCACGTACCAGGCTTTCTGAAAGGCATTCGCGCCCTCCAGAATGGCAACCTCGTAAAGATCCTGGTCGATCGACTGAATATAAGTGAAAAACAAGGTCGCACACCAGCCCAGATCGATCCAAATAGCAACCAGGATGACAGAAATCTGAGCGCCCAGCGGTGTGGAAAGCCATTGAATCGGTTTTCCCCCAAAGCGCATGATGATCTGGTTGATCAGGCCGCTTTTATCAGATGCCAGCAGGTTCCTCCACGCGTATCCTGCCACCATCAGGCTGATGCAGGACGGGAAATAAAAAATCGCTCTCTGAAGCTTTCCGGTATAGCAGGGTTTTGTAAAGAGGATCGCCAGGACCAGCGCCAGTATGGTGATCACGATCGTCGTGACGACCGCAAAAACCAGCGTAAATCCAATAGAATCTCTTACCATGCTGTCGCGGATCACAGCTCCGAAATTCTTCAGACCCACAAAGGAGACTGCCTTCCCGACAGAATAATCCGTAAAGCTGTAGAAGATACACAAAACCAGCGGTGCGATCACAAATACGGTGAACAGCAGGAACGCCGGCAGGATAAACAGCTGATACTGCAGATGCGCTCTTTTGCTTCTCATAGGCGACGCCCCTTTCTTTTTTCTAAGTTATGCTGCGGCTGACCATGCAGCCGCAGCATGACTGACCTGATCTTTATCCCTGGAAGATCGCGTCAAAGTCTGCCGCACATTCCTCCGGTGTTTTCTCATCCAGTACCATGGCCTGTACGTTTTCTACATAAGTGGAGCGCATCCGCTCTACATCCTTCTGCCAGTAGGTCTGCGGCATGAACTGATGTCCTGCCTGCATACCTTCAACCAGTGCGTCGGCACATACGGGATTTTCAGCAAACAAGGATTCATATCCGTCCACACAGCCGATCAGACCAACCTGCGCTTCAGAGCTGCGCACAGATTCTTCATCATAAAGGCTTTCCAGAAATGCCATGGCATTCTCCTGGTTTTTGCTGTCTTTCAGAATTCCGAGGGCCGGTTCCAGGCAGTCGCCCAGATAATATTTCGCGGTACCTTCCTTGTTCGGAATTCCCATGACCTTGTAGTTCAGGTCCGGATTGATGGCTTCAATATCAGCGAAGTTCCAGGAAGCACCCATGATCATTCCGATCTCGCCAAGAGCAAAATTGCTGACAACGGTATCCCACGGCACACCGATCATTTCCTGCGGCATCAGGCCTGCATCGTAAATATCTGTTTTGGTCATTTCAAAAACAGGCTGCCAGTAATCAGCATAGGTTTTTTCACCTGCAGCGATCTTCTGCTCATAATCCGGCTCTGTCTCCATATAGGTTGCGCCGAACAGCGGAGATTCAATGGTGCATGCCGCATCAGAGACCGGATTCGCGAAAGCTGTAATACCTTCCAGCTCACTGAGAGCTTTCATTGCATCGATCAGCTCGTCCCAGGTCTTCGGGTCTTCGCCAAGCCCCGCCTGTTCCCACAGGTCCATATTTACAAGCAGGCCGCCAATGGAGCCGCCTGTGGTGGCAGCATATACCTTGTCTCGGAACAGAACCTGTTTATAGCAGGAATCAGACATTTTCTCAGCCACCGGCGTTTCCGTCAGGTCCACCAGCATGTCACCGTCCACCAGGTCCACACGGTTTTCAGCCACGATCAGAACAATGTCCGGAAGCTGACCGGAAAGCAGCATGGACTGCAGTTTCTCCATATATGGCTGCACAGCCTGCGCGTACTGATATTCTACTTTTACATCCGGATATAATTCATTAAAATGATCGATCCAGCCCTGGGCAACTTCATCCGCATACCATGCAAGAATACTCAGGTTCCCGCTCAGTTCTTTATTTTCTTCCGCGGAAGCCGGAGCTGTGAAAGCAAGCATCTGCAAAACAAGAGCTAAACTCATGATCCTGGCAATTTTCTTCATCATTTTTCTCCTCCTTAATTATTCACGTACTGTTATCCATCCTTCTCCGAAACTCCTCTGGCCAGCAGAAATTCCGGAATCAGATGAGATCCATTATTATTTTATCCAGATCATTGCAGAAACAAAATTTGTATTATTGACTTTTTCCATAAAAAAATTGACATTCTAATGCGAATGTCAATCTTTTTGTACATAAATGGGGCCTGACCCCACAATAAACTTTACATTTCCAGAATCCCGTCCGCCATGGCGCACAGAAGGATACAGCAGGAGGTGGCTCCCGCGTCAAGCACGCCCCTGGATCGTTCGCCCAGACGTGCGCTCCGGCCGTGTCTGGCCACCAGATCCTTTGTTGAGTCGCGGCCTGCTTCTGCAGCGGCTTTCATAGCCGGCAACGCATGATCCAGTTCATCTCCGTTCTCCGCAGAGGCTTTCAGCGACGCTATAGCCGGAGCAAGCGTGTCAACAAGCGTTTTATCTCCTACTCTGGCATCCACTATGTCCTCCAGAGCCTCCATACCGGCTGCCAGCATATTGGCCAGATCTTCCACTTCGATCTCTTCCAGGTCAGCTCCCGCATCCGCCATCTCTGTAAATATTGTTCCATAGATGGGGCCCATGGAACCGCCGATCTCGCCCATCAGCACCATTCCCAAAATGATCCGCTACTATGGCTTATATGCCCGTCATCGTGAAGCGGATAAACAGCTCCGCCGTGCCAGATCTTCCGAGCAGCAAAAAACTCTTGTTTCTTTCAACCGATGGAGGGCTTCCATCCTGCTCTCTTTCGGTTATGATCCTCTGTCCTGTCCTCATTGTCATACGATGATGAAG